>CANGYA010000021.1 GCA_947457925.1 Cytophagales bacterium
CTCCAAATTAGCAAATTCAATCTAAATCAAAAGCAAAATCTACAACTTTGCTCCAAAAATAAACGCAAAAAAAGATGATACCTTTAGGGTATCATCTTTTTGCATATCATAAAAGCACTATTGGATTATTTACCACCGATAGGGAAACCTAAACCAACTTGTACGCTGAACTGACGGCTTCTCCAAGTTTCATTACCAATCAATATATTAGAGTTGTCTGTAGGGGTTGCTTTAGAAAAAATATCAATCATATTTTTGTTTCTAATATCAGACAAGCCATGACGGTAACGAGCATCAATAGTCAATACGGCAAAACGCAAGTTGAAATCAACACCTGCACCAACCAAAACACCAAAATCTAATGGTTGCAACGCATCATCTACTTGTATTTTGTCTTGGAATGGTGTAGCACCATTTAAACCTGAAAATCTAAATGTATTGTGAGGATTGATAGTGAATGATGGACCTACAAAGAAATAAGGCTCATAAACAGACAATACAGGTATTTTGCATTGCAACACAGGGTTTAACTGCACATTGTACGACATGAAGTCACCACTGCTCATTGTTGTACCACTGTGAAAACGCATATTTGCTGCACCAGCTTGTGAGAAAGCTGCCTCAAATGCTACAGCTACCCAGTCATTGAAACTGTATTTTACAAAAGCTCCAGCTTGGATGCCCGGAATAAAATTAGTAGTTTCTGTACTGTTGTTAATTACAAATCTGCTTGCATTTACGCCAGCTCTTAGTCCTACCATTAATTTGCTTTTGGTGCTGTCAGACTTTGCGGCTGTGTCTTGTGCAGACGCAGTATTTAATCCTAACGTGCAGATAGCAGCCAAAGCTACCAATAAGCTGAAAGTTTTAAGGATTTTTTTCATGGATTGTAAGTGTTTTCTAAGTTTATTAATTGAATCTAAACACAAATTTAGGTATTCAAACGAAAATAAAAAACAAATGCTGTATAAAAACAGCAATTTCGCCTCTTAGCTCGTTAGGGTTTGGGGCAAATATAACTACTTTTCTGAACTGTAAAAACCTTTGCCACAAAATTTTAGTTTTTAGGCGTTTTTTTACCTCAAATTGTTGCCTTTTTGGGTAATATCGTCAATAAATGTATTAAAAAGTAATAGACATGGAAATTAACATGAATACGCCAGCGTTGCTGTTCCCTACGGTGTCGCTAATTTTGTTAGCCTATACCAATAGATTTTTGGCTATTGCCAATTTGGTCAGAAACCTACATTCTCAATACGAAAAAAACCACAACGAAAAAGTATTGGTACAAATCAATAATTTGCGGAGGCGGTTAGAAATGATACGGTATATGCAAGGTTTCGGGGTGTCTAGTTTATTTACGGCTATCGTCTGTATGTTTTTCTTGTATATGGGGTGGCAGTACATTGCCAATGCTATTTTCGGTATCAGTTTATTGTTATTGATGCTGTCTTTAAGTTTTTCTTTGCGAGAAATTTTGGTGTCTATCAATGCCCTCAATATTTTGTTAAGTGATATGGACAAAGAAATTCATGAACAAAAACACAAACAACAATCATGAGAAGTTTTTAGTAGGTGCTGTAACATTTGTAATATATTTTCTTAGTATCTCGTTAGTAATCTAATAATTTTTCGGATATTAACATAGTAAATTAACAATCAATTCCTTATTTTATTTTTATGACCAACAAATTTTTAGGAGCTTTCATAGCTCTTTTCTTATCGTTAGTATTTCAGGCACAAGCCCAAAAATTTGGGATTGGTGTAAAAGGTGGGTTAAATTTTGCCACTTCATCGGGCAATTCAACCTTTGGGCTTTCAAGCACAAGTCTTTCTGCCTCTGCCCTTACAAGTAATTTCACAGGTTTTAATGGTGGTATCTATGCCATCATTCCTTTTGGTGCATTGATGGGCTTACAAGTAGAGGCAAACTATATGCAGCAAGGTTACAAAGCCACAGGCACTTCTGCCAACAACCTTAGCATCTCTTTTGACGAAACTCGTACCCTGAACTACTACCAAGTACCTCTATTAGCTCGGTTGTCTTTTGGTACAGACCTTATTAAAGTGTGGGGCAATGCAGGTTTGTACGGTGCTTTCTTGTCAAGTGCCTCCTTGAAAAGTTCGGTTACTGTGGCAGGCGGTATCACAGGGGCTGCTTCTACTACTGCCTTCGAACAAGACGTAACTAAAAACATCAAAGGCTTTGACTTTGGTGGTGTGCTTGGGGCTGGCGTTGGTTATGGTGTAGGCAGAGGCTATATTACCTTAGATGCTCGTTATAATTATGGTTTCATGGAAATTCACGATTCACAAATCAACCTGAATACTTTGTATAACAATAGTGCTTCTGGACAAAACAGAGTGATTACAGTGAGTTTGGGTTATTTATTTACTTTCTAAGTTTTTATCTCACCCCAACCCCTCTTTAAATGGAGAGGGGAATTTTTTGCCGTCTTTTAACATTCTTTGTTACTTATTTCTTACCTTACTTCACTAACATTCTTACTTTTGTAGCCATCACTAAAACCTCTCACGTATGCAAACCTACCAAATTTTATGGGCAGATGACGAAATAGAGTTATTGAAACCCCACATCTTATTTTTAGAAAAAAAAGGTTATCAAATTACCCCTGTGAATAGTGGCTCTGATGCCGTAGATAAATTTCAAGAAGATAACTATGATGCGGTCTTTTTAGATGAAAATATGCCCGGTATGTCTGGCTTAGAAGTTTTGAACCAACTCAAAGCCCTGAAACCACATATTCCTGTGATTATGATTACTAAAAGTGAAGAAGAACACATTATGGAGGAGGCTATTGGGGCAAAAATTGCAGATTATTTAATCAAACCCCTGAACCCCAACCAAATATTATTGTCTGTCAAAAAAATTTTAGATGGGAAAAGATTAGTCAATGAAAAAACGAATCAACAGTACCAACAAGATTTTAGAAATATCAGTATGGCATTTGGCGAAGTCCTCAACCATTCAGACTGGGTAGATGTATATAAAAAATTGATATACTGGGAGTTAGAAATAGAAAAGACAGGTAGCAAGGATATGTATGAAGTCTTGGAAATGCAAAAAGCAGAGGCAAACGGCAATTTCGCAAGTTTTATTAGAGATAATTATGAATATTGGTTGAACAACCCAGACGCAGACAAGCCGATTTTATCACATCAATTATTGCGAAAAAATGTCTTTCCGTTATTGAGTGATGTGCCTTTGTTTTTGATTGTGATAGATAATTTGCGGTATGACCAATGGAAAATTTTAGAACCTATCATTGCCGAATTTTTTAATATAGAAGAAGAATCTGCCTATTATTCTATTCTGCCAACCACTACAGCGTATGCCCGCAACAGTTTGTTTGCAGGTATGATGCCCTTAGACATAGAAAAATATTCGCCTGAATATTGGGTGGGAGATGATGAGGAAGGTTTGAAAAATAATTTTGAAAAAGAATTATTGCAGAAAAATTTGGTCAAAAATAAATACCAAAACCTGAAAATGTCTTACCACAAAATTATTCACAACCAACAAGGCAAAAATTTATTAGATTCTTTCAAAAATCTATTGCACAACCAACTGAATGCCATTGTCTATAACTTTGTGGATATGCTCTCTCATGCACGCACAGATACCGAAATGATACGAGAGTTAGCCCCAGACGAGGCGGCGTACAGGTCTTTAACAAAATCTTGGTTTCTACATTCGCCATTAATGGAACTGTTGAAAAAAATAGCTGCCACTACGCCTAAATGTATGGTCGTGATTACGACAGACCACGGCACCATACGCACCAAAGAACCCTACAAGATTATTGGCGACAGAAACACCAACACCAATTTGAGGTATAAGCAAGGCAAAAACTTGGATTATGACAAAAAGCACGTTTTAGTAGCAAAAAGACCAGAGTCTTTTATGTTACCCAAAACCAATGTTTCTACGTCTTATGTATTTGCTACACAAGATTCTTTCTTTGCGTACCCCAATAACTACAACCATTATGTAAAGTATTACAAGGATACTTTCCAACATGGTGGTATTTCTTTGGAAGAGATGATTATACCATTTGTAATTTTAAATCCGAAATAAAACTATAAAAAAACCCTCTCCACAACGGAGAGGGAAAAGTTGAAAGAAGTTATTATGTAATTATTGTATGACCAAAGGAAATTCTACATCTACATCTGTTTCTCCATTATTTACCGTAGAAGTAGCTGTTTTAATACCTACCAAATGTTTTAAAACCACTCGCAACTTACCTGTGCTGGCAGCACCTGTGGCGTGTTCAGACTGTAGCCCCAAGTTAAAACCTTTTGAGTCTTTATCCATGTATTTGTGGGTTAGGTTTGCAGTAGTTACCACATAAAATACTTGATGTTCATTGGCTTCAGTTAATATTTCTGGTGTAATATTGACTGATGGCGTTTTAGATTCATCTAAAAATTCAGTCATTACACTATAAGTTGTATTTGCTTTTAGGTTCACATTAGAAATTTCAGGGGCTTTCCCACCTGCTCCGTCTGTATCTCTCCAAGTCGCCACTATTTTTTCTGTGATATTTGCCTTATTGGTATAAGTCAAACGTACAGTGGTGATTAGCTCACTGTCATTGTGCTTATGGTCGTGGTCGTGGTCATCTTTTTTACAAGCTACTGCTGCAAAGGCTAAAGCTGCTACTACGAATAATTTTTTCATGGTGTTTTTGTGTTTTTGCAATATTGTTGCAAATATAGCTTTTTGCAACAATATTGCAAAATTTTGTGGATAAAAAGGTAGTTAGCACAGTGAACTATCTTACCAGACGAAGTACAAAAAGCACTTCATTTTTTACAAGAAAAAAAGGCTTTTTTAGAAGAACTTTATGCTATTCAAAGCCAAACAAAGTTTGGTCTTATACCAAGTTATAAGTAGTATTTAGTTCAATGCGTAAAGATGTCATCTTTTGTAAAAACAGCAAAATTGCAAGTTTCTACACTTGTAAAAAGATGACATCTTTGGACTGTATCTAATCTATAATTGGTATTACAACAACTGTTAAAAAAGCATGGGTATAGCGAAGAAAACCACCAACAAATAATAGAACTATTGAAGAAGAATGAGCAAAAAGAGTATATCAAGTATGCTATTTTTAGACAAAGAACAGAAGACTTGGCTATTTTAGCAGCAAAAAAGCCAGAAATAATAGAGTTTATGAATAACTCCTTTTTAGCCCTCCCTGTCGGGAGGGTTGGGGCTATAGCAAAAAATTATTCATAAACTCTAATGGATATAATTCTTTGTTCTTCTGATAGTATAGAGAGTGCCTTTGCTCAACTCAAACAGAACATTAATTGGAGTGCCGAATCACCTCATTCGAGCAGACAAATGACAGTGTTTGTACTTACATTGGCTAGTATTGGCAGTGCTTATTCGGAACAAGAAGCCAAAAAAGCCTTAGAAACAGTTAAGGAAAAAGACCTTAAAAACTACCGCCCCCAGTCCAACACAAAAACTGGAGGACAAAAGGAGTGAATCCTGAACAACCTACCCTTTAGGTTGCAAGGTTAATAATATAATTTTAAATATTTACAGGTGAAGTAATTATTAAAAATATACAAAAAACTTACTTGTACATAATTTTAAATTAACCATGTACCCTAAAGGGTGCGATATTTTTTATATTACGCAACTTATGTTAATTAATAATTGTGCTTTAGCACTTATTAGGTTTCGCTGCCATCACCTACAAATTTGTAACCTACACCCTTGACGGTACGAATATAATTGTCGCCTATTTTTTCACGCACCCTACGTATATGCACATCTACGGTTCTTGCTAATACGTACACATCAGACCCCCAAATATTATGGAGTAATTCATCTCTGTTATATACCTTGTTGGGGTTTTGTGCCAAAAAAAACAGTAATTCAAATTCTTTTTTGGGCAAAGCTATTTCTTTTCCGCCTTTGGTCAGCGTATAACTGGTTCTGTCTATTACAAATTCATTGATTGTTAAAACTTCTCCGCCATCTTCTGTGGTGGCTGCACGTTGGGCTTCACGTCTGAACAACCCATTGATACGGCTCATCAAGGCACGAGGTTTAATAGGTTTTGTCAAATAGTCGTCTGCACCTACATCAAAGGCAGCCACTTCGGAGTATTCCTCTGTGCGAGCTGTAAGAAAAATAATGTATGTATTCAACATTTCGGGCAGAGTACGCAGTTGCCTACACGCCTCCACACCGTCCATGACGGGCATCATAATATCCATCAAAATCAGTTCGGGCAAGAAAGATTTTGCTACATTCAGAGCTTTTTTGCCATCAGCAGCCGTTTTTACTTCATAGCCTTCTTTTTCTAAGTTATATTTTAGCATTTCTAAAATATCTGCCTCGTCATCTACTATCAACACTCTGTTTTTCTTCGTTGTATTCATTGTCCACAATGCAGGTTAATCAGTCCCCAAAAATACACTTTGTAAATGGAATATAGTATTACATAGTCGTTAAATCCAAGTGAACTTATAAGCAAAAAAAGTAGAAAATGTCAAACATTCTCTACTTTCTGTACTAAGCTAAGATAGCTGAATTATTTTTTACGACCACCACTCAAAGAAAAACCAACGCCTACATGGAAACGCAATGTTCTGTTGTAGTTTGCAGGTAAACCTTCTCTTTCTGTGGCGAATGTAGTTGTAAAGCCGTGCATATAACGAGCATCAAAGAACATAGAAATATTCCCATTTTTAGTTAAGTCTTTGTTGAAGCCTACACCAATGATACCCGCAAATTCAAATTTTGCAGGAGCAGACCCAGGTGAGTACATTTTATCATTTTCTAACAAAAAGTTAAAGCTTGGGCCTATCATTACTTTTGGTCTGATAGTCGTGTATTTACGTAAGAAGAAATATTCGAAACGAACTGGTACTTCTGCATAAGCAATACGAGTAGCAGTATTACCAGCACCTTGCCAATATCTTTCCGCATGGAATGCCTCGACACCAAAGCCGTACTCTTCGCCTTTTTCGATAGCAAAATATACACCCATATTAGAACCTAATACTGGTGAAGAAGACAGATTATCTACGTTAAGACCACCTTTTACACCGATTGTTGGATGCCATTGAGCAAAGGCATTACCAGAGAATAAAAAAAACAGGGAGGCTGCAAACAATAATTTCCCCGTTACTTTTGCTAAGTTTGCTTTCATACTTTTTGAGTTATTTTGGGTTTATGTAAGGGTTTCTATTACAATAACATAACTGCAAAGGTATGAAAAAAATATATACTTTTGCAGTCTCGAGAACAAAAATAAAGTTTTAATTCTAAATACCTCAAACAATTTTCAATTTTTTTCGCCAAAAATGCCTAATTTACAAGAAAAGACCATCAATTTTATTTATCTCAATGCTTTTAGTGGCATGGGCGGAATAGAAAAATTCAATAGGGCTTTTATAGAAAGCCTACTTTGTTGCACTTCAAAATGCCACTTTTATTCATTTTATGATAAAAAAATTCCTTTGAGCCACACTACAATCAGCTTTAAGCAATTTTCGAGCAAATTCGTAGGTGTTTTACAAAGCCTTTCAGCTATTTTTCAAACAGACATCACAATTATAGGACATTTGAATTTAGCCATAATTGGTATGCTCGCAAAATTGCTGTTTCCCAAAAAACGAGTGATTTTTATTGTGCATGGCATAGAGATATGGCAGGAGGTTTCTTGGCTAAAAAAAATGGCGGTTAAACACGCTGATAAAATTTTGGCGGTGAGTGAATACTCTAAAAATCAATTAGTTAGTATATATGGTATTAGTCCAGAGAAAGTAAGTGTTTTTCCGAATACACTTGCACCAGACTTTCAGCTTTCACAAAATTTTGAGAAGCCTAACTATCTTTTAGAAAGATACCAATTAGCCCCAACTACAAAGATTTTATTCACATTAGCTCGGCTGTCTTTTACCGAACAATACAAAGGGTATGATACTATTATTACGGCACTGCCTATGTTGCTGACTCTATTTCCTACATTGCATTATATCATAGCAGGGAAATATGACGAACAAGAATTAGTAAGATTACAACAATTAACCCAACTACATCATGTTGAAAAGTATGTAACTTTTACGGGCTTTGTCCCTGACGCAGAAGTACAAGACCATTATTTGTTAGCAGATGCTTTTGTCATGCCCAGTAAAGGTGAGGGTTTTGGGATTGTGTTTATAGAGGCAATGGCGTATGGCGTACCAGCTTTGGCGGGGAATGTAGATGGAAGTAGAGATGCCTTGTTACAAGGGAAGATAGGTAAATTAGTAAATCCTGATGACATACATAGCATAGTAACAGGCATTGAAGAACTTTTGTTACAGCCTTTAGACAAAGACAAAAAAATAGCCTTACAACAAACTATTCTACAACATTTTGGATTTAATACATTTATAGAAAGAACTCAAAACTTTTTAACTACCTTAGACTAAAAAATTATTCATGGCTATTAAAGAAAAAATTATTTTAGGTTTAGACCCCGGTACAGTAGTGATGGGTTATGCGGTGATTCAGGCTGTAGGGGCAGACCTGAAAATTTTACAATATGGGGTCATTCACCTGAACAAATATGACGACCATTATTTACGGCTAAAGAAAATTTTTGAACGGGTAGAAAGCATCATTACAGAATACTCTCCAGACGAGGTAGCCTTAGAAGCTCCTTTTTATGGGCAAAACGTCCAAGCTATGCTCAAATTAGGCAGGGCGCAGGGCGTAGCCATGATGGCAGCTCTAAGCAAACAGATTCCTATTACAGAGTACGCCCCAAAAAAAGTGAAACAGGCAGTAACAGGCAATGGCAATGCAGCCAAAGAACAAGTAGCAGCAATGCTAATGAAGCAATTTAAACTAACAGAATTGCCTGAATTTTTAGATGCTACAGATGCCTTAGCCGTAGCCATTTGCCATTATTATCACTCAAAAAATGCAACAGGAACAGGCGGAACTAAAAAAAGTTGGAAATCTTTTGTAGTAGAAAATCCTAATAGAGTAAAATAAGTTGTATTTTTCACGCAAGTTTACCATTTTGTTATATTAAATCGTAATAAATGAGGCGTATATGACTTCATTTATTGTGATTTATGCCAACTTTTTGGCTTTATTAGCTCTGTAGTAATTTCCATATTTACTACTCATTCATTTTTCATTACTATCTAACATTTTATATAATGGATAAAATTTGTGTAATTGGCTTAGGATATGTAGGTTTACCTTTAGCGGCAGAGTTTGGTAAACAATACGAGGTAATTGGTTTTGATATAAAACAAGAACGTATAGACCAATTACGTAATGCTATTGATACAACTTTGGAGCTGACTTCAGAGGAATTGAGAGCCTCCAAAAACCTTCAATTTACCACACAAATCACTGATATTCAGGCTGCAAATGTTTTTATTATTACTGTACCCACACCCATAGACCAATATAAAAAGCCCGACCTTACCCCTTTACGCAAAGCAAGTGAAACTGTAGGTAAAGTGTTAAAAAAGGGAGATATTGTGATTTATGAATCTACGGTGTATCCGGGTTGTACCGAAGAGGACTGTGTACCTATTTTGGAAAAACTAAGTGGCTTGCGTTATAACAAAGACTTTTTTTGTGGATACTCGCCAGAAAGAATCAATCCGGGTGATAAGCAACACACAATTACACGCATCAAAAAAGTGGTGAGTGGAAGTACCCCCGAAGTAGCCAAAAAAGTACAGGCTTTGTATGCTTCTATTATCCCTGCGGGTACACATTTAGCCTCGTCTATTAGAGTAGCAGAAGCCTCAAAAGCTATTGAGAATGCACAAAGAGATATTAACATCGCCTTTGTCAATGAACTATCATTGATTTTTGACCGCATGGGCATAGACACTAATGAAGTATTGGAAGCTGCGGGAACAAAATGGAATTTTCTGCCCTTTAAGCCGGGCTTGGTAGGTGGGCATTGTATAGGGGTCGACCCTTATTACTTGACACACAAGGCAGAAAGTTTGGGCTACCACCCCGAAGTAATTTTGGCGGGCAGACGTATCAATGACAATATGGGCGTATTTATTGCCAATAAATTTGTAAAATTGATGTTGAATAAAGGACATCATTTGCCAAATGCCCAAGTGCTAATTTTGGGGATTACCTTCAAAGAAAACTGCCCAGATATTCGTAACTCAAGAGTAATAGATATTATTAATGAGTTAAAAGACTTTAATACGCAGGTAGATGTGTATGACCCTTGGGCAGATACGGAAGAAGTGCATCACGAATACCAAATCTCTTTGATTCCTGAAATTACGAAACAGTATGACGGAATTATATTAGCCGTCAAACATGACAAATTCAAAGAGTTAATCATAGAAAAATACAAAAAAACAAATACTGTGGTTTATGACATCAAAGCCTTTTGGGATAAAAACCAAGTAGATGGCAGATTGTAAAATTGAACTCTCCAAATGATAAAATTATTGGAGAGTTCAATTTTAATATTTTATTTAAACACAAAACCATTAGGAGCTATGCCCACAGCCATAGAGTCTAATAAAGTACCTTGTGCATTGAACCTGAATACTTTGCCTGCACTTGCGTAGTTCATAGCATCTGCGGTGTAAATAGTGCCGTCTGTGTCTATACCCAAACCATAAAATGCCGTATGTCTGCGGCTCACCAAAGGCGTAGTAGGCAATGACGTTGCCGTAATGTCCATAGCAAATACGCTGCCCGCTGCCCTGTAATACAACTTATTGCCTTGCGGATTGATACTCAAATAACCAGCCCCTTGCGAAGTAAAGTTAAAAGTAGTTTGTTGGGTAGGTGTATTGGGGTTGAAACGCACCAATTTGGCATTGGTAGGCGTACCTGCCCAAGACGGCGTACCACCACAAAGCACCCAAATATTACCTGTAGCATCTTGCACAATGCCATTTGGTCTGTCGCCTACCACTACATTCGTTTCTAATGTATTGTTAGATGGGTTAATAATAGCTATATTGTTATCATTAGAATTTAAGACATATAATTTGTTGTTACTTGCTTTCAAAATATCATCTGGCAAGTTCCCCAACGGAATACTGTCTTTTTGAGCAGGATTATCCAAATTGAAAATAGCTAGTTGCCCTTTTCTGCCAAAACCTATCCATTCGGTTACATACCCTTTGTTGCCCACTACTGCCATGTAACGAGGCAAACGCAATTTGGTAATAGGTGCAGCCACAGATTTTAAGGTATTCGCATCTGCAACTTCTATTTTATTACTGTTGTTCACAACCAAATACGCCTTATTATTGGCAATGGTCATAGATTGGAACACATCACCCAAAGGTCTATTGGCGTTTTCTAAAGCAAAAATATCATTTGTTAGGGTTTTTGTGCTGCGATTATAGAAACTCAAAGAACCTGTAGGGCTGCCAAATTTGCCTTCGTTCAAAATGAATACGCCAGACGAGTAAGCCCCTGTAGGCGTAGGTGTTTCGTTGTTGCTGCTGCAACTTGCCAAAGAAAAGCCTAAAGTCAATAGGCTTGCTGCGGTAAATAAATTGATTTTCATGGTAGTTGGAATTAAAAATATAAGAGTTGCACTTTTCCTGTAGAACGGACTTTAGTCCGTTTCTCAGTTGCACAAACGGACTAAAGTCCGTTCTACAGTTTTGGGTTCTAAAAGCCCACCCTCACCGTAAAAGCATAATTGCGATAAGGCATAGCCCGAAACTCTACGTTTTGGTAGGTCGTATCTAACAAGTTATTGATGCGGGCTTGTAGGGCAATGTATCCAAATTGGAAATTAAATTGCTTGCTAACCAATAAGTTACAGAGTAGATAGGCATCTAAAGATTTGCTATTGTCCAATAAATAGTACCTTTTGCCTGTGTAGGTGAAACTACTGTGCAATGTCCAATTTTTGAAAGAGGCAGTCCAGTTTGCTCCGCCTGCGTGCAGAGGCACATACGAAAGTTGTTTGTTTGCTTGCTCCGCAAAGTTAGATTGTGTCTGAACAGACTGCGTATATTGGTAAAAAATGCTGCTCGACAATGCCCATTTGCCCACTTTGTAGGCATGATTAATCGAAAATTCGATGCCCTTGTTGTTCACTTGTGCCAAATTTTCAGGTCGCCAAATCCCTGTTCCCGCCTGCGGTGTCCACCTAATAAAATTGTCTATCAAACTGTAATACCCTGTAATTTCGGCATTGAGGCGGTGGTTTTCGTTCCAGAGGTAAGTGTATTGCAAGCCTATTTCACTACTGTAGCCTTTTTCTGTCAATAAATTAGGGTTGCCACTGTTTACCCAAAATCTTTCGTTCAGGGTAGGCACTCTGTAGTTAATAGCTGCATTGCCTTTGAGGGTAAGTTGTTGGCGATTTTGCCACAGCAAATGGTACGCCACACCCAAATTGGGGGCAAAAGCAGGTTGATAATCTTGGACAAGGGCGTAACGGAAATTTGTAGAAACTTGTAGTTTTTCCGTTGGCAAATATTTGAGCAAAGCAAAAACAGCACTTCGCCATTGCTTTTTGGTGTCTGTGCCGTAGCCGTCCACATCTGCCAAAAAATACTGCACTTCTCCGCCCAACTGCATCGCCCATTTTTGCCCAAACTGCCTTGTGTGTTCTACTTGCGTTTGGTACGTTTGGGCTTGCGTATTTGAGCCTTTGCGTTGGCTGTCGTCTGTATAAAACAAATAGTCGTTGAAAAACGCCAATTTTGCCGTTGTTTTATGTGTGGATTGGGGCAAATAATATTCCAACAACAAACGAGTGGTATTGTCCAACATCTTGGCATTTGTATTGGCAGACCCCATGCTGGGTTGTACTTGGCGGTAGCTGTCTGTATAAAAAGTTTTGAGTGCTAAAGAACTCAAATTGCGGAATTGGTACGCCAAATTTTGCGTAAAACCCCATTGGTGTACGGCTGCGTTTTGTTGGCGTACCGTAGGCGTGCCGTATTGTGCAAGGTCTTTGAACTCAAAATCATTGGTTTGGCTGTTCTGAAAAATGGTAGTTTGCGAAGCCAAATTTTTATGGTAAAAATGGTATTGCCCCGAAGTTTTATTTAAGCCAAAACTTCCTACTTCTTGTTGAATTTGTAGTAAGTTTTTTCTTCTAAAAACCGTAGGATTGTTCAACAACACCACACCACCCATAGCAGCCGTACCATAATTGGCACTTGCACCACCAGCCCGCAAACTCACTTCGGTAGCTGCGAAAGTAGGCAAAATAGCCAAATCGGACTGCCCCAAAGTAGGCGAATTGACGTTCAGTCCGTTCCACAAAACTGCCGTATGTTCAGGATTTGTTCCCCGAAAAGACACCGTAGCAATGCCACTCATGCCATACTGCCGTACATACAAAGGGGCGTATTGGTTGAGCAACTCACTCAAAGAGCCTTGTTGGAAACCTAAAATTTGTGGAGAAATGGTAAGCACCCGACACCCCGCAGCAAAATCTTGCGGTTTTGTCCCCAAAACCGTAACAGCCTGTAACTGTTGAATTTGGAGGGAGTCGGGAGGGGGGACATTTAGACCCCACCCCCAGCCCCTCCCCAGTTGGGGAGGGGTGTTTGCTATGTTTAAATACTCTCCCATTTTGGGAGGGGTGGAATATACGCCTAACATTGAAGTTGCATAGGTAGTGTATCCACACGCAAAAGATGGCAGCAGGCTCATAGCCCCGCCAATAGCAAAAACTAGTCGTTTAGTCATAAAGAATCCTGCTTTTTCACCCGAAAGCTGCGGGATTTGTGCGTTGCACGAGGCAGGTCTCCTGACTTACTTTGCCTACGCCTTCCCATGCCCAACGGCACAGTGGCTTTGATGTAGGTTCGACCTTGCCTGTAGAACGGACTTTAGTCCGTTTAAAGTTCTGTATTTAAACGGACTAAAATCCGTTCTACAGGTAAGGTAGTTTACAGTTGCGGGGACAGTTTGGGACTTACACCCAATTCCCTTTTAAACTTTGTTCGTGAAAAACAAAGTACCCAATGCGAGGGCAAAGGTAGAGTTTTATTGGTGAGAAATACAATGAATGATAAAAAAATTAGTTTGACTAAACCTATAAGGTTTCAAAAACCTTATAGGTTTGTTTTTTTAATACAATTCATCTAAAGACATACGCAAATACTTGTTCATAGCAAAGTAGGCACTCAAAAAACAAATTACAATACCGCCAATAATTAAGCTGCAAAAAACAGCTATGGTACTTACCACATCTTCTACTAATTTGAGTTCGGGGATTTGCAAATTGGCATAAATCAAGGCAATAGACAACAAGACACAAGCCAACATACCGCCAACCAGTCCTTGTTTGATAGATTGCCCAAGAAAAGGCTTTTTGATGAATAAAGCTGTAGCTCCTACCAACTGCATACTACGAATCAAAAATCTTTGGGAATACAAAGCTAATCTGATGGCATTGCTAATTAGTATAGACACAATAAGAATAGAAATAAAGACCAACAAGGCTATCAAAGCCGTTAATTTCTCTATGTTTGCCTGAATTTGTTGGATAAATGTTTCTGTATAAACCACTTCGGCTACACCTTGTAAGGCTTTTAACTGTTCCTGAATTTCCTTCAATTTGTTAATAGGTTGGTAGGCAGGCAAAACTTTGAAAACATAAGAATCTTTTAAGGGATTTGTGCCTAACAACTGAATAAAATCTTCGCCTGTTTCTGCTATGAGTTGGCGGGCTGCTGCCTCTTTGGTAACGTATTCATATTGTACCTCACCATTTGCCGTAACTACAAAAGGCTGCTGTAGTAAAGTTTGGTGTAGTTGCAAACTGTCTGTAGGTGTGATGTCTTTGGCTACAAAAACTTGTATAGTAATGCTGTTTTCCAGAATATTGACCAACTGCCCCGCATACACCGCCAATAAACTGAAAACGCCAATGATGAATAAAGAAACGGCAATAGTGCCTATCACAGTAAAATGATTACGGCTATAGCTGCCAAATCTGGACGGAGTGGCAAATTTTTTTTTAGCCATACAAAAAAGTTGTTGTTGTTTGAGGCTGAAAATTTATCTAAAAAATTAGATAAGTACACCAATAAGCACCGTTTTTTCTTTCAAATCAACTAAAATGGTAATGTTGCGAAGCTAAAAATTGAATAGTAGTTTAATACCTTCATTTTAGTAAAAGTTATTGTGTAGGCAGTTGAATAATTACTTTATGGTGTTGCAATAGATTAGAATATAACTATTTTTATATATTTTAAAAATAGTTAAAAAAAATAAAAATTGTTACATACACACAATTTAGCTCGTATCAAAAAAGAATTATTGTAATACCAATTATACTTAATAGATAGTTCAATGCGTAAAGATGTCATCTTTTGTAAAAACAACAGTAAACTTGCAAGGTTTCAGACTCGTAAAAAGATGACATCTTTGGACTGTATTTTATTTATAATTGGTATAAACTCATTAATAACTTAACAAATTACTTTGATGAAAGTACAAACGTTTTTTTCATTATTAGCATTGACAAGTATGCTGGCTTGTTCAGATAACATCAAGAACAATACCCTACCGCAAACCACTTTCCTTTATAACTTTGAGAGTGATATGGAGGGCTGGAAAGTTGCATATTCAGACTATCCTGTGGACTCTACACAGCACAGCATCTATGAATTGGACAAAAAACATACGTCTTTACCTACAAATCTAACACCGAATACCAAAGGTATTATGGTAACGGGACATAATCGTAGTGATGATTTATTTATGTACTTGAAACGCCAATTAATAGGCTTAAAGCCCAATCAAACCTATCAGTTTAGTTTTAAAGTAACATTAGCTTCGCAGTATCCACTCAATTCGGTAGGTATTGGGGGCAGCCCGGGTGCGTCTGTGTATCTCAAAGGAGGGGCTAACCAAGAAGAACCTACCAATAAAGTAGCTACCGATAATTTCCTAAGAAATACATGGGATATTGGCTCTCAGTCAAATGCTGGCAGCAATACTGTACTATTGGGAACTATTGGAATTGACGGAGATGAAGTGGTATATAAACGTATTCAGCGTAGTAATACCGCAAAATTTACGGCAAAAACAGATGCAAATGGCAAAATTTGGGTATGTGTCGGTACAGATTCAGGTTATGAAGGTAAAACTACACTGTATTATGACAGTATAGAAATTATAGCCCAAGAAATATAGTAAAGTTTATGAATAATATTTTGATAGGATAAGTTTTACTTTACAAAACATTGATTACCAATGATTTGTAAATTTTAATACATTCCTACTAATGGCTGTTATACAAATTATTCATAAACTCCATTCTTAGATTAGTTTTTAGCTACACACTTACAAGTTGCTTAATGATGGTGATATAGTTGTTTTCAAAGGTGATTACAATATTGATTGTTAATGTTGTAGTTGCCTTTGAAAACAACTTTATTCATACCGTTTGTAGTTACAAAAGATATGACAATAAATTAAGGTTTATTTCGCTGTAGCTTGCAAATATTGATACCAATGATTAGTTGCCAAATCCACAGTTGTCCCACCAAAATACAAGCAAAAAACAAGTTGATTGAGTTGCTCTTGCAGTGCTTGTTGCTTTTTATCGTCTATAACTATTTGATTTTTAAGCTCTTGTAAAGTAGTTGCACGTAAATTATTTTCTACAACAGTCTTTACAAGTGCTACATTTTGTAAAATAGGGCAGGCTGTTTGTTGTGTGCCATGCCACAAAACTACCTGTGGTTTTTCGCCTGTTAGCACCGTAACTTTATCAAATTTCTGAACTAATACGCCCCGAAAATCTACAAAGTCTTTGAGTGAGGTTTGTTCTATTATGATTAATTTTTTCGACAAGCTAATAACTTCTTGCTTTAAAATTGTATTTTTTTCATTGAACAGAGGTACACGAATAAACTCTTTAATAAAATTAATTTGTACTAATAAGTCTTTTTCCCCTTCTAACTTCAAAAGTTGTGCTATAATAATCCGATTTGTCGACGAGTTAAGTATAGCCCACAAATACAATAATTCATCAGCATTTTCGCTGCCAATGCCACCCAAACGGTTATTAGCCCAAATAATTGGTTTTTGTGTAAAGTGAAACTGCTTAGGATTGCGAGTCGACCAAACAATTTTATAGGTACTGTCTAACAAATGATAGCCCTGATTAGCTTGGCGTAATTTGATAGCCAAAGGACTTGTTCCACCTCTTTGGTTGGGTACATACCGTCCACTTTGTACTAAATCTATTTTTTTCTCATCTATTTTTGCAATTTCATAATATAATTCATTAGAAGAAAAGGTAGGCTGTGCCTCTTTTTCCATAACCATATAGCCTCCATCAAAATAAAAACTGCTTTGAAACTGTTTTTGAGCTACCTGATGGTCATAATAACAAAGCATTTCTTGGCTATTATTGATATATTGTTGATAAAAAGCTAATCCAGAAGAACTTAGTTTTAAAAAATTCCAATTTTTTACATACAACAACAGTTCTTCTTGTGGTATCATAATTTTTTTAACAGACTTATTACCTGCTTTAATATCATTGATACAATTTTCTATACTTTCATTCGTGTTTTCATGATAAAAAATAGCTACTTGGTGCGAATGATTTGGCGGTAAAATCTCTTTGCGTAGCACAATAATCAAGTTAGACGTAGCAACCGTATGATTTTGTTTCAAACCTCTATCTGTAAATAATTGGCTATTGATGATAACTATTTTCTCTATAGTAGTGTATTTCGCCAAATGATAACGAATTACATCTAAATCTCCTGCTGTTAATAAAGTTTGTGGAATAATATAACATAATTTTCCTTTATCTTTCAATAGTCCTAATCCTAATGCAATAAAAAAAGCATAGAGATTAGGATTAGGTCGGTAGCCTTTTGGCGAATGAGGAATACTGTGCAGATTGACACCATAAACGTCATTGAGTTTTACTTTTTGTTGTTTCAAAAACTCAAAAAATAAAGTCCCACGACCCGAAGCCTGATTATACGAAATATATGGAGGATTACCGACCACATAATCAAACCTGTATCTTTCTATATATGCTTGATTTTCAAGGCTTTGTTTGAGTTCTTTCAAATTGTCTTCATCTCTAATAAAACTTTTGTAGTGGAGATTGATACTACCAAAATCTAAGGCAAGCTGTCCTTTGGTTTTCACTACTTGTTTTTGTGTGTCGTACAAGGTATTACGCACAGCCGTATCCAAAAATTCGGCTACGCTATCTTTGGTTTTAAAAACTTTTATCTTTTTTTCTACTACATTGTTGTACTTTTCTGTAATAATAAAAGGTAATAACCGCATGATTATCCCCATTTCTGCCAAATACAAAGGAAATTCGGCAACATCTAAACCGAATACATTTTCACAAACCAAATTTTCTATGTATTTACTTAGGGCTGCCCCTTTTAGATTTTGTAACTGTGTAGTCTTATCAATATTATTTTCTATACTTTCTACAATATTTCTTACAGCACTGTATAAAAAAGTACCACTCCCACAAGAAGGGTCTATCACAGAAATTTTATCTTGTAGGCTATTTTTGAGTAACTCTTTGTCTGTATAACCTATTTCTTCTAACATAAAATCTGTAACGGCAGGCGGTGTGAAATACTGTCCAAGATTTTCGTTGTAGAGTTGTTTTAGATAGTTTTCATAAATAAATCCAAATATTTCATTGCGTATATTAGCAAAAGAATATCTTTTTATAAATACAAAAATATCTAACCAAGCCGTTACATCTGCTAATTCTTCGTGAGGCTGCATTAAAATAGTAGCTACCGTTTCATTGATGATACTTTGTTCATCTCTGAAAGGTTTATAAATATTTTTAGATACAATTTCGCTAATAGCTTTTGTAACTACTAATACGGCACTAAAAGAATATGTATTCAATCCTTTGGCTATGCGGTTAATGCGTTGTTGGTAATCTGCCGAAAAATCTCCGAAGTGGTTGTCTGCCAGTGTTTTATACAAAATAAATTGGATAAGATAGGCATACGTAATCTCGATAGAGTTTTTGTCGGCAACTTCCTCCGAAGTTTCTTTGGCGGTAGGCACAGCCAAAGGCAACAAATAGCCTTTGAGTTTGAGTTTGTTCCTAAAACTGTTGATAAGTGTGGTAATATCTGTAAAAAAGTTTTGTCTATACACCTCTACATTTAAGTCTTCGGCAGGTTGTTCTAATTGAAAAAACTGCAAATAATAGTTGAGAGGCTGCGTATATTCTTTCCAAAACTCTAAAAACAAGGCTGTTTCGTCTAATAATTGGGGCAAAGTAAAACTACGCACTACTTTTTTACCCACATAAAACCGCCATTCGTAGCCGTCTGTCAAAACACCTGTTTTCTTGTCCCATACCAGTTGGTACTGAAAAAGCTGCTTTTCGCCTGCCTCTATATTGCCCAGCCTTTCTATTTCCATAGGCACAACGATTTGATTATCAACAAAAATAATCACATCTGCTCGTTTCGACTTCTTGGCTTTTTCTTCTATAAATTCTTGTTGGCGTTGCTCGTCTGGCGTGTTAAGGTTGCCTTCTTTCAAGGCAAAAATACTGTTACATTGCAATACTTTTTTTACAAACAACTGCACACCACTCCCAATTTCTTGTTGGCGATAGGCGGTTTGTTCTTTTTCCCACAAATTGGTAAGGTCTTGTTTTTGCATACAACAAAAATATCAATTTACTCTATTTTATTCAAATCTAATTGTAACAGTTTTTTAGCTGCAAAAGCCGTAACAATGACGACCAAAATTGTCATGCAACCACCGAAAACTACCGAAGGCACAGTTCCCATTGCCCTTGCTGCCACTCCCGACTCAAAAGCCCCAATTTCGTTGGAAGAACCTATAAAAATATTGTTCACTGCTGACACTCTGCCTTTCATGTTTTCGGGGGTGAGAGTTTGCACCAATGTACTCCTAATAATTACACTTACACTGTCGAATGCCCCTGTCAAAAAGAGGAAAAATATAGACAAAAAGAAGTTGGTAGATAAAGCAAAACCAACTGTAGCCACACCAAAACCTGCGACACACCACAACAGCATTTTCCCTGCATTGCGTCCTATGGGTTTATAAGCCAAAATAGTTGCTAAACTTACTGCACCTACTGCGGGGGCTGCACGCAAAATTCCCAAACCTTCTGCCCCTACCTGCAAAATATCTTTGGCAAAAACAGGTAACAAAGCCACCGCACCGCCAAACAACACTGCAAACAAATCTAAGGACAAAGCACTTAAAATTAACTGGTTGCGAAACACAAAACGCAAACCTTCTTTGATACGGCTACTCACAGGTTCGGCTTTGTTATGTGGAGGTAATGGTTTGGCAGCTATCATCAGCACACAACAAAATGCCACAACCACCAAACTACTTTGTACGATATACGTTTTTTCTAAACCAACTTCTGCATACAAAAAACCAGCTATGGCGGGTCCCAACACAGATGCCGACTGCCAAACATTGCTACTCCATGTTACGGCATTTTTATAGATACTTTTTTCTACAATTTGTCCTAAAAAACCAAAGACTGCGGGACCTACAAAACCCCTTGCAATACCTGTGAAAAACACCGTAATAAATACGCCCCACAACACAATATCTTTGGGCAGAGTCTGCATATTGGCAGCAAAAAACCACAAGGATACGCCACAAGCCAATAAAATGCTATAACAAGTTAAAATTATGGCTTTCCGATTCACAATATCTGCCAAATGCCCTGCGTATAAAGCTACACCAATGGCAGGAATAGCCTCAGCCAAACCAATTAAACCCAAATTGAGAGCATCTTGAGTAAGGTCATACACTTGCCACCCTACAATAACGGCTTCTATCTGAATAGCTAAAGTGATGATAAGGCGAAAAACTAAATAAAAACGAAACTCTGTATTGCGAAGGGCAACGTAAGGGTCATGCGGAGTAGTGCTTGTCATAAGTCAAGACTGTTTGAGATTAAATGATTGTTTGCAAATTACGTGATACTAACGAATAAACCCTAAAGATTTTAAAAATCCTTAGGGTTTAGGGTGTTTAATTAAGTTGTAAAATACTAGAATTTATATCTCAAACTGCTTCCCACATTGAACCAAGACGGCTGTGCTTGTAGTAAAGGAGTGTCATAAACCGAAGATAAAGATTGTCTGTAGCTGCTTTCTACAAATATTTGCACACGAGGCATTAGCTGATAACCTACTTGGAAACCTGTTATACCCGCAAAAGTAAGACTTTTGTGAGTACCAAAACTGACTGTATGCCCTTCATCTGACCTTGAATTAGTTACAGTATTGTTCAATAACATATCCGTTTGTACGCCAGCATGAACTCCTACGGTAAATTTGCCCAAATCTTTTTGGTAAAAAGCACTAATAGGTACACCTATTTGTTGGATAGTATTGCTAATCACTATTTGACGTTTTGAGTTGGCAACAGACACAACCACAGCAAATATTTCTTTATTGAACTGAAATTGATTTTCTGTATAAAGCACACCGCCTTTTAAACCAAAACCCTTCCATAATATTCTGCTAGCCTCTATACCTACACTAAAAGTTGTTCCTTTGAGTGGTGTAAGGTCATTAGCAAATGTATTTTGGTCGTAATTGAAACCTTTATTGATAGGATTACTCAAATACGCATTCGGTACTGCACCATCTTGTACATTAGAGAAGTTGGGCGAATAAGTCCCATAAAATCCTTGTACTGCTACCCAATTTTTTGGAGTGCTTGGGTTGCTGGCAACTTGTGGCGTTGTGCTGCTTGTTGCCACCTGAATAGGTGCTAAAATAGCTTCTCCTTTCAACTCTTTAAAAGGTAATGGTTGGAAAGGCAAAGGCACTAAAGTATTGAACGGCGTAGCCAAAGGCACTGTACTTATTTTTTCTTCTGTATTTACAGGGGCAACAATCAGATTGTTAGCTGTAGTTTTATGAGTAGTAGCAATAGCCCTATTTTTACTATTAGCTACAAAATTATTTTTATTACTTGGCGTTGTAGTGGCGTACTTTTTAGTTGAACCACTTTGTACTTTACTACTTTTATTGGTAGTAGTTGTACTTTCAATTTTTTGAGCATTGGTTTCAACAGTAGCTTGAACTACTTGCGAAGTAGTTGAGGCATTTGTAGCCTTTCCATTTGGTTCAACTACTGTTGAAACAATATGATTATTATTGGTGTTTTCAGCAATAGGCGTTGCCGTTGAAACATTGTTAGCTACTGACGCAGAAGAAGCCGAGTACGTAGGAGCAACAGGATTCCAAAGCAACAAGTAAGCAAAGAAAGATAATAACACCATCGCAGCCAAACCACTTAACCACCACACAGCTAACCTGTAGCGTGGGGTTTCGTTTTGATTGAGGTCTTGCTCAATGTGTTCCCATACTTTATTAGAGGGAGTCAGTTCCGCCCCGTCAAAACTTTGGCGGAAGAACTCCTCAAACTCCATATTGTGTTTTTTCTCTTTCATATAACATGGCTTCTTCTTTGGCAATCATATCTTGTAAAACTGCTCTGGCTCTGGCATACTGCGACTTAGAGGTATTTTCTGAAATATCCATCATCTCTGCAATTTCGGAGTGTTGATAACCCTCTATTGCATACAAATTGAATACCATCTGATACCTCGGTGCTAATTGTTGGATAAAGCCCAACAGTTGTTTAAAATTCAAATGGCTCAGTGTAAACTCGGCTACAGGTTCGTGGTCTGCGTGCATATTATCTATGTCATTCATCACACCTGCTTGGTCTAACTTCCGCCTATTGAATTTAATGGCTGTATTTACCACAATTCTACGTATCCAAGCAACTAAAGAGGCATCTGCATTTAAACTTTCTATGTTTTGAAAGACTTTTACAAAAGACTCTTGTAAAATGTCTTCCGCATCAAAAGTTGTGCGTGAATATCTCAAGGCTACTACATACATTTGTCGGTAAAACTGCTCATACAACTGTCGTTGTGCTTTGCGGTTTCCTTTGGAACATTCCTCAATTAGCTGTATTTCGTTGTAATGTTCGTTGTTTATAGGCATATAGTTTTAGCCTTCTAAGATTAAGACCCTATGAAACTTAAAATCGTTGCAAGCACCTACAAAAATATTTTGTAGTCAAAGCCCAATGATTGGGGGACGAATAGCAGCTAATAAAAATTTCACCAAATTATGCAATTTTTACATAAAAAGGCGAAACGAATTGACAGATAGCAATTATGAGTTCATAAAAGGAAAATGCACAAAAAATAATTGTGCGGTGCGACTTTGTGAGTAATAATAGGTTGTCGCATGACGTATTATTTTGCAAAAGTAGCTTTTAAAAAACAAATCACAAAGGAAACCCTATAAGTTTTAGTACAATTATTTTGTAAATTACCTTAATTAATTCTCTACTACTTTTTAACAACAAGTTTATGAACTACCAAATCATTAAAAACGAACAACAACTCAAAGACTTTATTGCGTGGTTGCCAGATTTGCAAAAAAATGAAACATATTATGTAAGCCTTTTTGCTCGTAATAAATATAGTAAAAATACTGCTCACTTGAAAGCCGATAAAGCCCAACTTAAAAGGTTTACGTCTAATAAAGAGGCATTGTTTGACAAAATAAAACAGTTGGAATGTGAGTTGGGGGCATACAAACTACAAGACTTGCCCATACCCCAAGAGGCATTGGCAGTGTATATTACACCGAACCCCAGAGATATGCTAAAAGCTACCAAAAATTCTTTGGTCAAATTTGCCCAACTTATCACACAAGATTATACAGGCTACAATCCACACCAAGAAGTACTGAGTGAATTGCAACAGGCTTGTTCCCGAAAAATCTATTTTGATTTAGATTTTGACAATGTAACTATCCAAGAAATGTTGCCACAAATTACGCCTTTTATTAATACGGACTGTCTGCATTTTTTACAAACAAGAGGTGGCTTTCACTTATTAATAGAGTTGGGCAAATTGGCAAAATCGCATGAAAAAACATGGTATCAAAAACTAACGACTTTGCAAGGCTGTGATGTAAGAGGCGACAACTTAATTCCTGTAGTGGGCTGCACACAAGGCGAATTTGTACCGCATTTTGTAAAAATTTAGGGCTAATTCGTGTAAGTTGCGTAGATATTGCCCCACCCCAACCCCTCCCCACCTAATCTTGTAGGGGTTTTGTGAGAGATTTTAATTTTATATATTTGCGAGTCTAACAGTACCGAAAAACCATGTCAGAATTTCATAGCATCAGTAAATTTCGCCCCCAGTTAAAAAAAGTTTAGCCAAAGCCTATGACTTATCTTTGTCTAAGCCGAGTTTGTCATTTTCGGCTTGTATGGGTACTAGTTTTCGTCAAACTGTTGCAGGTATTTTTTCAAATCCTCAAATGACCACAGCACTTATGTTAGAAGGACATTTGGCAAGTACGTTGGCACGTGCTGCCTCGAGCAGTGGCAATTATTTGATAGTTGCCCAAGATACAACTTATTACAATTATAGTGGACACAAACAGATGGAAGGTTTGGGTGTAATACAAGGAAATATTAAAGGCATTATTCAGCATAATTGCTTGTTATTGAATGAATTAGGTCATCCGTTGGGTTTGTTAGACCAGCAATATTGGACACGAAAAGGTGGGAAAGATTTTTTGGGCAAAGAGAGTTTGAAGTGGACAAATGGCTTAAAAATGGTTAATAAGCACTTAGGAACAAGTTCAAAAAAAGTTGTTTTGGTGCAAGACCGTGAGGCAGATATTTTTGATTTTTTCAAAGCAGAACGCAGTGCTTCTGTGGAATTATTGGTACGTGTGTATCAACCCCGCCATTTGGAAGTTTTATCATCTGGAGTCCTTGCTAAATTAGATACAATTGGCGAACATTTAACTGATTTTGGCAACAAAGAGGTTGTTATTCAACGAAATAACAAGGAGGTTCAATTGACCTTAGCCTTGAAATCTGGTGCGGTAAATGTGCTTGCTGATGACAATATGCCTCCTACTACTGTTCAAACACAAGGTTTGTCTTTGGTCATAGCTGAAGAAATTGCTGGTGTCGAGCTGCAAACAGGAATCAGTATTTTTAAGGAAGAAGAGAAGGCGGTTTGGTACTTACTGACAAGTTTAAATATTGATAATCAAGAAGATGTAAATAGAGTAGTTCATTTTTATGCTCTTCGTTGGCGGATAGAGAGGTTACACTACACCCTCAAATCAGGTGCTTTGGCGGTAGAGAAATTGCAATTTGATGACCTTCATACTACCCTCAATGCGTTGAGTTTTTATTCGGTGGTAGCGTGGCAACTCTTGGCATTAACTTATTTTGTCAGAGAAGAACCTGATGCCCTTGCAACAACTTTTTTTGAGATAGATGAAATTGAGCTATTACAAAAAGAAACTAACAAGGTAATCAAAACAGTGAAAGAGGCAGTCTTAGCTTTGGTTAAAATAGTCGGCTTTGCCCCTTCCAAGAAACAGCCCTTGCCAGGTGTCAAAATATTGACCCAAGCTTTGGAAAGATTTTACTTTATGAAGTGTGGGGCGAGGGTAAGCAGAAAGAAACCCCTACAAGATTAGCTCCCCACAGGGAGGGAAATTTGTAAACCATTGATTGTCAAGCTCCCTCCCCTATGGGGGAGGGCTGGGGCGGGGGCATTTAGGACTCTACGCAACTCACGTTAATTATATAAACAATTATTTTTTAGCACTTAATCAACACAATCTTTACTATTTTCAAATGGAAAAATCATTAGCTTTTGCCCTTGCACAAGACCAAACAGACGAGTTGGCGAGTTTCCGTTCTTTGTTTCATTTCCCCAAACACGCAGGCAAGCCTGTAGTGTATTTTTGTGGTAATTCATTGGGTTTACAGCCTATTACTGCCAAAGATGCCGTACTACAAGAGTTAGAAGATTGGGCAAATTTGGGCGTAGAAGGGCATTTTGCAGGGCGAAACCCTTGGCTGCATTACCACAAACTACTCACAGCCCCCACTGCCCGATTGGTTGGTGCAAAACCGCATGAAGTAGTTGTAATGAATAATTTAACGGTCAATTTGCACTTGTTAATGGTGTCTTTTTACCGCCCAAACACTAAAAGATACAAAATTTTGATGGAAGGCGGTGCTTTTCCTTCAGACCAATATGCCGTAGAATCACAAGTAAAATTTCATGGTTTTGAGCCTGACAATGCTATTGTAGAACTTGTGCCACGAGCAGGTGAGCATACTCTACACACCAGCGACATTACCGCCAAAATTCACGAGTTAGGTGATACGTTGGCGTTGGTGCTGTTGGGTGGAGTGAACTATTACACAGGACAAGCCTTTGATATGCAGGCAATTACAGCAGCAGCCCATTCAGTTGGGGCAAAAGCAGGTTTTGATTTGGCACACGCCGCAGGCAATTTGTTGTTAGAACTGCACGATTGGAAAGTAGATTTTGCAACTTGGTGTAGTTACAAGTACCTCAATTCGGGGGCTGGCGGTACGTCTGGCGTGTTTGTGCATGAAAAATACGCACAAGACAATACGCTGCCACGTTTTGCGGGTTGGTGGGGACACAACGAACAAGAAAGATTTTTGATGAAAAAAGGTTTTCAACCCATGTACGGAGCAGAAGGTTGGCAGTTGAGCAATGCCCAAATTTTGCCAATGGCAGTTCACAAAGCCTCTTTGGAAATTTTTGATAAGGCTACTTTACCCAAATTGCGGGCAAAAAGTTTACGTTTAACAGCCTTTACAGAGTTTTTGATAGAGGCTTTTAATGCAGAGCAAGAGCAAGTTAAAATCAATATCCTTACGCCACGCAACCCAACCGAAAGAGGTTGCCAACTATCTTTGGTTTTTGACACAAAAGGTAAAGCAATTCACCAAGAACTCACCGCAGCAGGCATAGTGGCAGATTGGCGTGAACCAAATGTCATTCGCATTGCCCCTGTGCCTCTTTACAATAGTTTTGAAGATGTATGGCGGTTCTATGAGATTTTAAAAAATATTACGCTAAGTTAAGATAGCAATAGCATTAAAAACTCTGCAAGGGCTTGAAGCCCTTGCAGAGTTCAAAAGTATTACTATCGAACTTTATTATTCTCCCAAACTATCAAAAAAAGAGGCAGCCGTTGTTATAGTGGGCGTAGTAGCTGTTTTGGTTAATGGAATAGGCGTTGTTGTTTGTTGGCTAATGATTTGATTGTTTTTTTGCATCATTTCATTGGCTTTTTGTACTTCTTCTTTGTAGAAAACAGTGCGTTGTTGTGCCTCCAACAAACCAATTTTCACTTGTGTTTCTTGCACAAAAGACTTCATTTCATTGAGTAAAGTATTGCGTTGTTGTTCCAATAAAACATATTGTTCCTCCAAAGTTTTCAACTCTTTTCGCATTGTTGTTAGGGCAGTGTATGCCTTGTTATTTGCCTCATCAAGCATTTTTCGGGCTTGTAGCTGGGCTGAATCTATGATTTGACGAGCTTTCAGTTGGGCATCTTGCAGCGTAATTTCGGCTTGTTGGCGGGCTTGTTCTCTGGTTACTTGCCCTACCGTATTGGCATCGTCAATAGCCTTTAAGAGCCTATCTTCTATTTCTCGTAACCTACTCAATTCTATTTTGGTTACACTTAGCTCTGTTTCAAGACGTTGTTTTTCAAAATTTTCGTCATTGATTTGTTGAGCCAAATTCTCTAAAAAGTTCTTTACGTCTTGAGTCGTAAAGCCCCCAAAAGTATTCTTGTTAAAATCACGATACTTTTCACGTATGTATATAGGGTCTATCCGCACCATAAAACTTCCAAAAATAAAGAAATAGTTTTGTTTGAGTAGGTCGTACATTCGCCTAAAGGCGAATGTTACATTTTTTAGCAATAAAAACTATTCGCCTGAAGGCGAATGTACTTTTTTAGTATAACTAAATTTAATGCAATTTAGTCGTAAAATAATTATATATCAAAAGATAGTTCACATCTTTCTTTCTTGAGTTTGGGCAATTCTCTGATAAGGTCTATGTTTTTAGTTTTGGCAGTAAAGTTCACTTCTGTTTGTAGTTTAAACTCTCTGCGTATCATAGCCTCTGTAAAACGGCGGACATCTTCCATATTTTCCAACAACAGACGTGGTACTTGGCGTAATCTGCCCAATTCGTCTTTGGCTACTAAATTAAAATAGGTGGTGTTGGTGTGTTTCAATACGCCTGTTTTGATGTTTTCTGCCTCTACTTTTACGCCTACGACCAGCGAAGTATTGCCAACATAATTTACCGAAGCCATTAAAGTTACAATTTCGCCAACTTCTATGGGGTGGAAAAATGAAACTTCATCTACCGACACTGTAACACAATAACCGCCTGTATGTTTGGCTGCACACGCCGTAGCAGCTTTGTCCATTAAAGACAACAAAATTCCGCCATGAATACGCCCTTCAAAATTGGAATAAGACGGAATCATTAATTCTGTAATAATAGTTCTTGAATAGCTGACGGGCTTTGAGGGTAATTCTATCATAAGTTGTTTGAGGGTTAAGGTTGAGATTAGAATTTACGATTTGTACTCACCTAAAAATAGTAGAAAAGATGCCATCTTTTTTCAAAGATGACATCTTTAAGCAATGCCATTTTTAGTTGCATATATCAAATATATGTATTTTATACAAAAAGCCTATTTTATGGTCATTTTTTTTGCAAAAACAGCCTTAAAGATACGCAGCAATGGTTTTTTCAGTAGGAAATGCTACTAAAAACACTATCTTTGTTACTGTAGTTGATGAATAATTCCATAAAAACCCTCTCCACTTGGAGAGGGCAGGGTGAGGTCATCATAAAAAATTATTCATTAGAGTTTATGAATAATTTTTTGGTATAGCCCCCCACCCAACCCTGCGAAACGTCGCACCGCCCACAGGGAGGGCTAAAAAGGAGCTATTCATAAACTCTACTAATAAAAACACAAAGACAATGGCAGCTACTGCAACAAAAATATTTTCGCCACAAGACTTAGCCACGCAAATAAAGTTGTGGCGACAACAAAACCTACAAGTTGTATTTACTAATGGTTGTTTTGATATTTTGCACTTGGGACATATAGATTATTTAGAAAAAGCCCGACAATTAGGGGATAAATTGGTGGTAGGTTTGAATACAGATGCCTCTGTTCGCCAACTCAAAGGCGAAAGTCGTCCTATTAACAACGAATATGCACGTAGCCGTATGTTAGCAGCCTTAGAGTTTGTAGATGCGGTTACTTTTTTTGGAACGGCTACCCCTCTTGAATTAATACAATTATTATTGCCAAATATATTAGTTAAAGGCAGTGATTACACCGTAGAAAATATTGTAGGAGCAGATGTAGTAATAGCCAACGGAGGACAAGTAAAAACTATAGACTTGGTAGCTGGTTATTCGAGTACGGGCTTGGTGCAAAAAATGAAGGGGATATAAAATAGCTAACTATACTCAAAACTAACAGCTTTTGAAAGACTGTTAGTTTTATAGTATCAACTTTATTTTTGTTTACCAAACCAAAAACTTGTATTTAACCAAAACATCTGAAAATTGGCGTGTGAGTCATAACGACCTTCTGAGTGCCAAGGGACATTTCCTAACAGATTTTTTACACCATAATTAAAACGTAAATCTGTAGAAATTTTCAACCAAGACAACACTGTTTTCTCGTAACCAATACCTATAATAGGCGAAACTTCATACTCTTTTTCTACATAATCTAAGATAGCATTTGCGCCACCTGCATCATAGTCCAGCATTTTGTCTAAACGCAAACCACCTAAAACATAAAAATTTTTATACTTATCAAGTGGTTTATATTGCAATAATGAGGCTATACCTGCGTGTAGTGAAGTAGTAGATTCTCCAGCATTAAAACTTCTGATAAAAATATTTAGCGTATTTATGGTAGCTATTTTTGGTGTAAATTGGTAACGAGTTGTAAAACCTAAGCTTAAATGAGGCTTGAAGCTAAAAGTACCCTCACTTACTTGCGGTAAAACCCAATTTTTATAATAGTTTAAGTAAGGTTTAGCCATAGGTGCATCTTTGTAAGAAATAGCACTGAGGGTCATAGCAGCCTCAAAACCCATTGTAAATTTGGACTGTGCATAAGAAGTACACACTAATATACTAAGAAGTGAAAATAAAAATAATAATTTTTTCATTATTAAATAAAAGTAAAAGATTCTATTTTACGATACAATATAAGCCTTTTAAGAATATAATATTAAATAATAGTATAAGATATTTAAACAGTATTTAACATTTATTCTTAAAAGACTATTCAAATTATGGGTTGTTAATGGTTAAATTCTCTGGATTTTCTGCATCTCCTGAAACAAAAGAACACGCATTAAAAAATGAAGCTAATAATAGCAAGTACAAGGGTTTTAATAAATTCGATTTCATTAAAGTAATTTGTTTAAAAAATATGTTTAAAATATTTTGCAAAGGTCTTGTTTATTTTTTGTAAATTGTTGTTTTAAAAGAGTGAATAAATCTTTTAAAGACTTTTTAAATATTTTTACGGAATTTTATACTATTTTTATTATTATGGAATTAGGAAAAAAAATAGCCAGTAATCTAACAAGGCTTCGAGAACTTAAAGGTTTGAGCCAAGAGAATATAGCTGATGAGTTAGGCATGACTTTATCAGGTTATGGCAAAATAGAACGGCATGAAGTCGGATTAACAATAGACAAATTGGAGAAAATTGCTAATATTTTGCAAGTCCAACTTACTGATATATTGGGGTTTGACGAGAAGTTCATTTTTAATAATAACGGCACACAACAAGCCCAAAGTGCCTATAGCTATTTTTATAGCCACCTACAAGAAAAAGATTTTTATGAACAACAAATTTTGTCATTAAAAGAAGAAAATGCGTATTTGAAGAAAATTATAGATAACTTCATTATGCCTAAACAGTAAAGTAAGATATTAAGATTGTAGAACGGAGAGTGCTAAATACCTCACCTATAACAGAGGAGTATGCTTTGACCGAACAGGGGGTCTTAAAAAACAGAAATAAAGTGTTTGAGAAAGACTAAACTCTCTCTACAATACATATATTGCGTTTGTGGCAAGGCTATTTTAGGTGATAGAATTGAACTTTTCTGCTCCCTATTGCTTAGGTGCTTTGTAGAGTAATAGTTTTATCAAAGCCTGCCTCACACAAATGCTTTTCCAAAAGCCTTATCTATCTTGAAAATCTTGTATCTTTGGGGCGAAACGAGTTTGTAACAATATGGCACGTAATAAAACATTTAGATTTGAGCAAAACAAAACTGCTGATAACGTCATAGAGCCTAATAAACCTCTTTTTGAACAAATAAAAGGGAAATGGCAAGAGTTGTTCTTTAAAAATAACAATCCGATTGTATTGGAGTTGGCGTGTGGACGTGGCGAATATACAGTAGGTTTAGCCAAAAATTTTCCCGACAAAAACTTTATTGGTATAGACATCAAAGGAGATAGATTGTGGAAGGGCAGCCAAAAAGCCATTGAAGAAAAGCTAACGAATGTGGCATTTTTACGAATACATATAGAAGAATTAGAAAATTATTTTGCCGTAGGTGAAGCCAGCGAAATTTGGATTATTCACCCAGACCCTCGTCCCAAAAAACGTGATGCCCGCCGCCGTTTGACAAGCCCACGTTTTTTGAGTATTTACAAGAATATTTTACATAATTTAGGTACTTTACGCCTCAAAACAGACAGCACCATTTTGTTTGATTATTCCTTAGAACTGTTCCAAAGTCCTTTGTTGCAGCCGATTGTCAAAGACTTGACCTATACGCATGACCTCTATCATTCGCCTTTGTTGGCAGAACATTGTGGCATACAAACCAAATACGAAAAATTGGGCGTAGCCAAAGGGGATACTATCAAATACTTGCGTTTTCAGTTTGAGGTAAACTCTTGGGACAACGAAATGTATAAGGGATAAGGTATATTTGTGCCTGCCACCCGAAAACTTGGGCGTACTTTGATTTTTACTTGTGAAGGCGTATCACTTTGTTTCATCAAGTTTTTTATTAGGTTAAAAAATGCACCTGCCGACCCCGAATTAATGACTTTTCGGAGGTCTATAGTCACATTCACAGGCATAACAGCCGTAGCATTAGGCTGCACTTCTATCCGTTGGTTGAGAGAACCTTGTGTCATTTCATTGCCATCAAGGTACAAAATCCAATCTAATTTGTCTATAGCTGCCACATCATTATTCGGATTCCGAACTTCTACATTTTGCGTAAATGACAAAGGAAATTCTCCGCCCTTGCCAAAGGCATTCATGACCGTACCCAAATCAATAAAATTAAGTTGGGAAATATCCTCTAAACTTTTGGGAAGGCGGACTCCAACTAAGGCAAAGTTCTCGATAGTAGTAGCTCTAAATTGACAGTTCGCAAATCTTTTTCCTTGCGAAATAGACTTACACTGCACCAACAAAGCCAAAATGAGCAAGCAAATAAGGCTATCTTGAATTATTCTTTTCATTTGAATAGGTTTTTAATAAACTTCATGCACAAATATACATAATCGTTAATGGATTAAAATAGGGTAGCATATAACAAGTAATATGATGGTACAAAAAAAGGTGTAATCTTTTGTAGTGTCGTGCTTTAAAAACTTATAGCAAAACTAATTTCTTTCAGAGAAAAAAGTTGATAGTATTCAAGAAGCTCTCTAAAGATGTCATCTTTTGAAAAGATGACATCTTTAGAGAGCTTCTTGAATACTAAGTATAACAATTTACGGCACGAC
>CANGYA010000022.1 GCA_947457925.1 Cytophagales bacterium
GCATATTTGGTAACATAGCCAAAACCATGGTCTATTTCCACTTGGTTGCCATAACCGCCATAAAACTCTGCGGTCAGCACTACACCATCACCCGAAGCATAAATAGGTGAGCCATGCGGAGCTGTAAGGTCGCAACCTGTGTGCATTTTTGCCACTTTATAAATGGGGTGAATACGGTAGCCAAAACCCGAAGCAAACGTTTGGAGGTCTTTATTGGCAAGCGGCATGATAGCTGGCATAGAGGCAATCATCTTAGATTTTTGTTGTGCCAACTTCATAAGTTCGTCATAAGACTTGGTTTGAATATACATCTGCTTCTTGATATTATCTATCTTTTGCAGTGTCGCCACTATCAAGTCTTCTCTTTTGAGTTTTTCGTCTAATAAGTCCTTGTATTTTTCTGTACCACCTGTACCGCCTTTTCGTATTTCCATAGGAATAGGGTCGGCTTCAAAAATAGAACGGTAAATATTATCATCTCTTTCTTGCAAAACAGCCAACATTGTGTTGGTTTGTTCCAACTCTTTATTCAAAAATTCGTATTTTAAAACTAACTCTTGGTTTTCTTTTAGAAGCTCCGCCTCTTTGGTGGAAGGAAAGTAATTGCGGTAAATAGTGGCGAAAGTAAACCCTAACACAGTTGCTAATATGGTAAACCCTGCAATATTAGTAAAATACTCTGAACGGCTAATTTTGACAGGCTCATATTGGCAAGTTTCTGTGTCGTAGTAGTATCTGATTTTTGCCATAAATCCTTAATGCTGTATAATAAAAAATAAGTTGTTGTGTATTGGTAATTTACATTGATGTTGTTTATTTGAAGTCCAAGATAGACTTTTAATAGTGTAAGTTGTTTTGTGCCAAGCAACTTTTTGGGCATAAAACCCGTAAAAACCTGATACGGCACGCACAAATATAACATTATGCCTTTAAAAAAGAATTTTTGTACTATTTTATCGCCCCAAAAGTGTCTTTTTATATGTAATTTTTTACTATAAAATTAGCTTTTTTACTATAAAAAAGACTAAAACTATACCTTTGATTTTCAAATATTTGCAAAAACCCTATGCAATCATACTATTTTCTATTTTACACTCAAATAAATGATTATCAAATATTTAAAACCATTTAATAATGTATATCAATTTAAAAAACTACCTATAAATATATTGTATTGCTATTAAGTATCTTGTGTAATATTTAAAACATTTTTGTTCAATTTATTCTCTTTCTACTGCCTATAAACTGCCTAATAACTTGTTTTGGCATGATATTATTGTTACTTTTGAACAAACTGTATTACTATTCATAGTACATACTATTATTCTATGAAATTTTCCAATATTATACATACACTCACTATTCTTTTTGTTGGTTTTTGCTGTTGCTTGGCTTCGGTTACAAATTTATTTGCCCAACAACAAGAGATTGGTAGTTCTTTTTCGCACAACTATGCCCCCACAGACTTTAAGGCACACATGCAAAATTGGTCGGTGGTGCAAGACAAACGAGGCATTTTATACTTTGCAAACAAAGATGGTGTTTTGGAGTATGATGGTGCGACTTGGCATATCATTAAAGTAAGTCGTGATGTACGCAGTTTGGCAGTAGATGCAGACGGCGTAGTATATGTAGGGGCTATTGGGGATTTTGGGTACTTGCAACCTCGTATAGACGGAGAAATGGAGTTTGTTTCTTTATTAGGTTTAATAGACTCTACAATGAGAGATTTTGGAGATGTTTGGAAAGCCCATAGCACCCCCGAAGGCATCTGGTTTCAGTCTTATAGTTGGTTGGCTCTTTACAAAAATAAAAAACTACAACTTTTTTACCCTTCACAACGAGAGGCATTTCATTTTAGTTTTGCAGTTCGCAATCAAATCTACGTTACAGAAGAAGGCGTAGGCTTGCTCACTATCGAAAACAATCAATTAAAACTTGCTAAAGGCGGAGAGTTTTTTGCCAATGAACGGATATACGCCCTCTTGTCATACGACACACAACGTATTTTGGTAGCCACACGCAACTTGGGCTTGTTTATTTGGAATCCCAGTACAGGCAATTTAGAAAAATTTATTACACCTCTCAATGACTATTTGATTAGTAATCAAATTTATCATGGCATCAAACTACGTAATGGCAATTATGTTTTTGCTACAATTACAGGTGGAGCAGTGGTCATGAATGCAGCAGGCGAAACAGAGCAACTGATTAATAAGCAAGCCTTTTTACAAACAGAAAGTGTGTACTATGTTTATAATGACCGCCAAAACAACTTGTGGCTGGGTTTAGACAATGGTATTTCGTTTGTGGAGGTTGAGTCGCCTTGGCAACAATGGAACGAAACACATGGCTTAAAAGGCACAGTTTACTCTATTGTTCGCCATGAAAATACGCTGTATGCGGCTACCTCGCAAGGTGTTTTTTATTTGCAAAACAACCATTTTATTCAAATAGAAGGCATAAAAGGACAGACATGGGACTTAATCTCTGTACCTGCCGTTGCAGGTAGCTACCCAACTAAATTATTAGTAGGTAATGCCGTAGGTGTATATGCCATAGAGAACTACAAAGCTACCAAACTCTTTGCGGGTTCTCATGCTTTTAAATTCTTTCACTCTAAAAAAACACCAGAAAAAATCTATATTGGTTTCAATAACAGCTTGGTGATGTTGGAATTGGCAGGCAATAATGTGCTTTATAGAGGTTCTTTAAAAGAAATAGAAGGAGAAATTCGCAATATCACAGAAGATGACGAAGGTAATGTTTTAATTAATATTCCGTTTAGAGGTTTGTGTGTGATTAGTGCAAGTGTAGAAAATGGACGTTTTATAGCCGATGAACTCGTATATATTGGCGAAGACAAAGGGTTTAATAGCCTTGAAAGTGAGGTATTTATCTTAAATGGTAAGTTGGTATTTACGAACAACAAAAAATTATTTCACTTCAACGAACAAACAGGCAGATTCGAAGAAAACTCTGTTATAGATAAATATCTGAATGATGGAGTCATCACACATTTAACCAATGACAAAAATGGGAACATTTGGTTTTCAATGATTCATAATGTTTCTAAACAAGAAGCTATCGGTGTTTTACGGAAAGGCAAAGATGGTAAGTATATAGACGGTACAAATGAATTTAAGAGGCTGCCCCCAATGTCTATTCAAGAAGTGTACCCAGAAGAAAATGGTTACATTTGGATTGGCGGTTCTTCTGGTTTGTTCAGGTACAATGGTCTAATTCCTAACTACTATATTACTTCTTACCAAACTCTTATTCGTAAAATTTATATTAACGAAGACTCTCTGTTGTTTACAGGCAATTTTTTGGGGAAAACTACAACTGATGGCATCATTATGACTGCCACCGAACAGCCCGAAATACAGACACCAACATTAGAATATGACTACAATGAGATTACTTTTCATTTTGCTGCACCCTATTTTACAGATGAAAGGCAGACTTTGTATAGCTATTATTTAGAAAATTTTGATAAAAACTGGTCGACATGGCATACGCAAACAAGCAGAGAATACACCAACCTGCCCGAAGGTAGCTATACTTTTCATGTCAAAGCCAAAAATATTTATGGTGTAGAAGGGAAACCTGCCCAATTTTCTTTCAAAATCTTACCGCCTTGGTACAGAAGTCGTTGGGCTTACGCCTTGTATATTATAGGAGGTTTGGTGTTAATATGGGGATTTATAACAGGCTATACTCGCAAGTTGAAGAAAGAAAAGGACGTATTGGAGCAAACTGTAACAGAAAGAACGGCAGAAATCAATCAAAAAAGAGAAACATTGGAGAGGCAAACATTAGAAATTATGCAACAAACCGAAAACCTACGTTTCTTAAATGACCAATTAGCCCACACCAACCATGAATTAGAAGACCAAAAAGCAGAAGTTGAAAAGAAAAATGAGGATATAAAAGCAAGTTTGAACTATGCACAACGTATCCAAAGTGCCATGCTGCCAGACGTGCAACGCATGAAACAGGTATTTAATGACTTGTTTGTGCTAATTATGCCAAGAGATATTGTGTCAGGAGATTTTTATTGGTACGCAGAAGTCCGCAAACACCGTTTAGAGGAAAAAATGCACCACAAAATAGAAATAAGAGATGTTTCTGAAACTCGAAATATACAGTTTGCCCCTGATGTGCGTGAAATTCAGGACTTTGCCACAGTTATGGGCGAAGACTATGTAGTTCCTACGGGCTTTCAAGTATTAACAAGGCAAACCATCATAACAGCTGCCGACTGTACGGGTCATGGTGTACCAGGAGCTTTAATGAGTATGATTGGTAGTAATTTGTTGAATGAAATCGTATTTATGCGAGGCATTACAGAGGCAAACGAAATTTTATTTGCTCTTAGCCATGGTGTTAGAGCCTTTTTAAAACAAGATGAAAGCAAAAGCAAAGATGGTATGGATATGGCTTTGTGTATGATAGACTGGGACGAGAGAAAGTTGTATTTTTCTGGCGCTAAGAATCCACTCATTTATATACAAAACGGAGAAGTAGTAGAAATCAAAGGCGATAAAAAATCTATTGGTGGTGCTGCTACCACCAATAAGGAACAAAAAGATACTAGTAAGTTTAATTTGCACGTCATAGACCTCGAAAATACTACACACTTCTACATGATGTCAGACGGTTATGAAGACCAATTTGGTGGCTTAGAAGGCAAAAAATTCATGCGTAAAAATCTAAGAGAGCTAATTGTCAAAACACATCATTTGAGCATGGAAGAACAACATAGTATTTTGAAAAGTAGCATTATAGATTGGATGAGAGTAGGTAAGCAATCACAAATAGACGATATTTTGGTGATGGGTTTCCGAATAGACGCATTAAACCCTAATAAAAATGAAGTTTAATTGCTTTATACTGTTGATAATAAGCAGGGTAGTCAAATAAGTTTGAGACTGTTAAGTAGTAATAAAAAAAGCCCTTTTAAAGGGCTTTTTTTATTACTACTTTCTTATCAGGTAATAAGTGTAAATTACGTCTTCTTTACCTGGCACACTTGCTTTATATTCTAAGCGAAGTTCTCTTGCACTCATTACTTTGCTGGTTTCTGTTACTAAACCATTAGTATTGAACAAGATACTGTTTTGGCTCATCTCTTTCCAAGAACCACCTGCTGGTAAATCTCTTCTAACAAAAATTCTATTATCAGGATTTACAATTTCATAACCACCTTGTGTAAAGGTAATAGTAAAATTATCAAACTCATTAGGAGGAGCTACCTCTGTTCCGTATGTAGCTTGGCGGATAGTCCATGTTTTGCCATTAACAAGAATTTGCCCTAAAGTTACAACATAATCGGGTGCAGTCTTACAAGAACCCAATATGGTAACAAATAGTATAAAAACTAATGAAAAATACTTTTTCATGGGAGAAACAAATTTTAAGATTAGAGAAGTTTTAGCCAACTCTTACGAGTTGGCTAATAAATAATTATTTTATAACACTTACTCTTCTTTGATAAGAAGCTTTTTCTGTAACAATATTTACAATGTAAATACCAGCAGCAACATTACTCAAGTTAATATCTTCTGAACCAGAGAACTCACTGATAGACTTTTCAAATACTACTTGACCAGCAGCATTTGTTACTGTAAGCATTGTTGGCTTAGCTTCTTTACTAAATGTAAGTCTAAACGAACCTTCGTTAGGGTTAGGATAAACATTGAAAGAAGCAGCTACAGCATCATCATTATTAGATAATACGATAGAAGGTCTCAAATCAACTTCATTAGAAACTTCACTTCTTAAACCAGCTGTATTGACAGCCCTTACAGTGAATGTATGTAGAATACCGTTCTCTAATCCTCCAATAGTCATCTTCGTATCCTTAGTTGTACCAGCTAACTTACGTAAACTATTTTCAGAGAAATAATATACTTCATAATTAGCCAAATCTAAATCAGGAATAGCATTCCAAGACAACATTACTTGTGCATTTCCAGCTACACCTGTCAAATTCAACGGAGTAGAAGGAATACCCGGTATCAATCTAGCATTAACAGTATTTGAGTTAGCCGAAGTAGCTCTTGTTGTATTGTTAAATGCTCTTAAACGATAGAAATAAGTAATACCTGGTTGTACATTATTATCTGTATAAGTAGTAACACCTCTACTCAAAGTTGTAATACTTGCAAAACCTGTTGGCACATTATTATCTAACATAGAAGTTCTTTCCAAGATAAAACCTTCAGCATCTGGCGTGTTATTAGTCCATTCAAGCACTACACGTTTATTTGCAGCTACTACTAAACGTAATTCTGGTGCATCAAATTTAGTAATACCAACAGCCGTGTTACTTACAGCCGAGAAAGCACCCGCCTCACGGAAAGCACGTACACGATAATAATACATGATATTATGAGCAACAGTATTATCTGAGAATGAAGTCATGTTTTGGCGAGTAATTCTATCTACTAAAGTATAAGTACCAGCAGCAGATGTACTTCTCCAAATTTCATAACCAAATTCAGTAGTAGAATTATCTACCCACGTTAAATCAATACGAGAAGAATTAACACCTCTTGCCACTAAACCTGTAGGAGTTGCAGGGAAAGTTAATGCAGAAGCATTAGCAGTATATACAGCAGTGTTTCCATTCAAACCTACAGCACTTACACGGTAAGTATATTGAGTATCAGGATTCAAGTTTACATCTGTAAACTCAACTGAGTTAGCAGGCAGGTTTGCCAATAGTGCAAAAGCACCCGTAACTAAGTTCTGTCTTTCAACTCTATAACCAGATTCATTAGAAGAATTATCAGACCATCTTACTACCACTAAATTAGCAGAAGTAGCTGTTGCTGTTAAATCAGAAGGAGTCGTAATACCAGTTAAAATAGTAGCCTCATTTGAATAATCAGATTGCTGACCCGCAGCCACCGAAGTTACACGATAGAAATAACGAGTATTTTCTGTTAAACCTGTGTTAGAGAAACTATTAACTACACCTAAATTAGCTATCGGAGCAAAACCTGTAGATGGGGTTAATGACCTTTCTACTACTGTACCAGTAGCATTAGTAGCATTATTTGTCCAATTCAACTCTACTGTTGTAAGATTAAATTGATTAGCCGCAGCTGTAAGGTTTGTAGGAGCAGCAATAGACATTACGTTTACTACATTTGAAGGGTCAGATGTAGAAGTTGGTGATAATCTTGCTCTTACTCTGTACCAATATCTTGTACCAGCAACTACTGTATTATCTACAAAAGTACCTTGTAAACCTATACCAGCTAAAGCACCAGACGTACCAACAACTGCAAAACCAGTAGTAGCATTAGTTGTAGATCTTTCAATATCAAAACCTGTTTCGCCAGTGTTCTGGTCTATCCATCTCAAAGTAGCTTGTGTAGGAGCTGTAATAGCAGCTGTCAAGTTTATAGGAGAAGGTACTGATGACTGGAGTTGTACGTTATCAACCGCAGCAGCCCAAGACCAACCACCTCTCCAACGGAAACGGATACGCCCAGTTGTAGTATTAGCTATAAGAGAAGATATGTCTATTGGTGCTATAGAAGCTGGCGTAAATGTAGTACCTGTAAACGTACCAATACTTGGTGTTGTCCTGTCAAATACGGCTACCCATGTAGAAGTAGTAGGATTGAATACTTCCACAGTAAATCTACCTCCAGCTCCACTTCTGAAGAAAGCATCAAAACTTAAAAATATTTGTGTTAAACCAGTCGCATTAATAGTAGGAGACTCTAAAGTTGCATCCTCAGCTCCACCAAGTTCACTAAATCTATCACTATCAAAACTTGCAAAACAACCAGCAAAAGGAGCTTGTGCAGCACGGCTACCATCAAATACCATTAAAGGATCATTACTTATTCTCCAAAAGTCAAAAGCAGCATCACCAGCCAAAGTCTGTCTTGTCCAACCAGCAGGTAAAGTACAACCATTGAAGTTCTCTGACCAGAAAGTAGAAAGAGCAGCAGGTTGTGTAGCAGCACCAGAGAATAAAGTAAATGGTTCTGTAGCAGACTGTGTAGTAACTACAAAAGTAGCAGGAACAGCCGCATTAGATACACCTTGAGGACCAACTGCAAAAACTCTGTAACGATAAGCTGTACCAGCAGCTAAACCAGCATCACTATATGATGTTGTATTCGGAGCTAAAGCAGCTACAGTAACATAGTTATTTGGTTGTGCAGCCAAAGTACGTTGTACAACAAAACCAGTTTCGTTATTTGAATTATCAGACCAAGTTAAGTTGATTTGAGATGCACTCACAGCAGTAGCTGTTAAAGCAGCTGTATTAGGATTACCAGTAGCTGAAAACACATTCAACAAACCAGGAGGAGTTGTAGTAGTAATATTAATGTTATCCACAAAAATATTATTACCAAAATCATTTACGTTTGCAAAACGAATTAAAACGTTAGGTTGGTTAGCAACTACAGCCAAACTAACTACATCACGTCTCCAATCAGAAGCTGACGTTGGTAAGAATTCTGCTGTTGTACCTGGTAGGGTAGCCAAACTCAAGTTAGGATTGGCATTTACACTTTGTTTTAGATAAACAGTTGTCCAAGTAGTACCACAGTCTGTAGAAACTTGTACGCCTAATCTATCTTGTGAAGCACCTAAGGATACATAAGGATTGTGTGAAACGTCAAAAGCTAAAACAGGGTTTGCAATACCAGAGAAGTCCATAGGAGGTAATACAAAATAATCTATCGCACCAACAATATTTTGGTTATAGTTATCAAAATAAAAACCTCTTATACTTTCAGCAAAACCACCTATACGCAAGGCAGGGTTAGTTAGCCCAACAACTCTCCAAGAAGTTGCAGAAGTTGCACTTGGCACAACTGTCCAGCCCAAAGGTAAGCCTGCTTCCAAAGTTTCATTCATGCCGAAGCTTGCAGGAGCAGCAACATTAACAACATTTTGTCTAACCACATCAACACTACCACCAGGACCTACTAAAGTCAAAGTAACTGTTTTTAAACCAGCAGTAGTATAAGATACTGTTACAGGTTGTAAAGTTGTTGTTGTTGCTGTCGCAGGAACTGCACCCGCACCAAAATTCCATCTGTACTCATTCACAGTACCAGTAGAAGTAGGAGTAAAAACTACAGGGCGACCCACACAAGCCGAAGTAGGAACAACAGTAAAGTTACCAGCAGGTACATCTGCATTGTAACATAATCTAAAACCTTGACCTTTACCACTACCGTCTGTAACCATACGCATAGTTAATACACCCGTTGTAGATACAACATCTACAGCTTGTGGAGGAGCAGGATTAGCAGCAGTATAAACTGCAAAAGGAGTACCCGCAGCAGATGACGTATTGTAAAGTTCTAAACGGTCTCCTGTTCCAAATTGGAAAGCAGAAAAATTAACTGTAATTCTTGCAGCATTAGGAGGAGCTATAGTCCAAGTACAATTTTGGTTATTGCCATATTCTCTTGCAAAACTGCCATCTTCTAATGTTCCATTTGGAGAACTTAAAAGTGTTGTACCAGTACAATAAGGGCCTGAAATATTAGCAGCTTGTCTAACAGCTTCGTAAGCATCTATGATACCATAACCTAAGAATGTACTCCAGCTACCATTTGGTTGGTCTGAATTACAAACATAGTTACCACCACCTGTAACTTTTCTTGCAGTACCCTCGATAAACTGACGCACTTGGTCTCTTGTTAATGTATTATCAACACCAACAACTAATGCAGCTACACCAGCAGCATTTGGACAAGAGAATGAAGTACCATCAATAATACAATATTGACCTGAAGTAAATCCTTGGAAAGGAGCTACGTCTCTACGGTCTGTAGTTAAAATTTGATTACCCGGAGAAGCTACATCTGCAAACTGTCCATATTGGCTAAAGCCTGCTCTCGTAGCACCTGCGTTAGACGCAATAGAAGATATGATACCTGGAATACGACCAGGGTAGCCCGAAATAGCTAAATTGCTATTACCAGCAGATGCCAAAACAACCTGACCTCTACCACCTCTACCCAATGTTAATGCACGGTTAAACGCATCAGTAACAACTGGAATATCAAAGTTAGGATTGGTGTTAGCCGCAGGGAAACCATAAGAGTTAGAAGAAACCTCACAGTTACCATTAGCTGGTTGCCAAGACCAATCCACAGCCGCCGCTAAACCAGCATTACCAGTTGTAAATATTTGAATAGGAACAATAACTGACCTCGGAGCTACACCCGCACAACCAATGCCATTATCTGCCACCGCAGCAATTACGCCAGCACAAGTAGTACCATGGTCGCCATTAGCATCAGTATTAGCAGCATCACCTAAGTTACCAGGGTTCGCAGGGTCAAAACCATTTGCAGCCATATTAGCCACTAAGTCTGGGTGGTTTCTATCCACTCCATTGTCAATAACGGCAACACGAACACCTTGTCCACGAGTAGTCGCAATGTCCCATGCTTCATCTACACGCATAGAGGCATCTGTGTTCCAAGGCATATCAGAAGGACGTGGAGCAGCCAAACCTGGAAAAGCAGCACGAGCCTCATTTACAGGATAAGCTCCACCCGGAATACCCGCAGGAGTAATTCTGTGAGAATATTGCCAAGGCCACAATGGGTCATTTACAGTAGCTGTAGTACCCTTTACTCCTTTAATGCCTTTCAACTTTTTAGCATCTTCTTCAGATACAGGTATTGGAGTACCACCACTAAAAGAGATAGCCAAATCAAAATCTACCGCAGCATATTCAAACTTTGTTGATTCATAGAATTGGTTAGCCATTTCAAGGGCATTACCTTTTGCATTTTTGTCCGCATTCAAAATGTAAATGCCTTCTGCAAAAGGATATTTTTCTTTGATAGTAGTGTTAGTTACGGCAACTAAAGCCCTTAATTCATCTAAAGATGTGCTTGGCTTTAATTTCACATAGAACTCACTCGTGACACCCATGGTTTCATCATTCGTTGGCTTAGTAACGCCAGACCAATAGATGTAAGGGTTAGCAGCTACTACTTTAGCGTCAGCTTCTAAGGCTACTAATACTTGCTTAAGTTGCTCTGGCGTACTAATACCAGTTTCACTTAAATCTACTTTAATAGCATTATTTCTGCCACGTACCGTAGCTAATTCCGCAGGTAAGTCGCCTTTAAAACCTGCTTTATTTAGTATCTCTTTCTTGTCAGCATCACTCACATTAGGCTGAAACTGCACAAAGATACTCGTGTATGATAGACGATAAGTTGCCTTAGCTCTATTTACAGATGAGTAGTCATAAAGTTCCCCAGACAAGTTTCGTTGAGCCATTGTAGGTAAGCCCCACAATAAGCACAAAGAAGCCAAGAGGAATTTCATGTGCATAAAATTGTTTTTCATAAATATTTGGTATAGGGTTTAAAATTTACGAAAGGATTAAAAATGAAAAGAATTATTGCTGGGCTAAGGTTTCGTCTAACTTAGCAGCTTGTTGTGGTGTCAAAACAGTTTTTACCTTAGCGGCTAACGTTTTCACATCATTTTTTTTATTCTTTTCGCTAAACAAGATTTCAGTAACTTGTACGGCTTGCTCATCTGTCAAATTGAGCTTAGCCTTCATTACTTTCATCATTTTACTCCGCTCTTTATCCTTTGTGTTAGCAGTTGAAGTGGGAAGTTCCACAGTTGCTACATTAGCAGAGGTAGCTTTTTCTTCTTTCTTCTCTTGGGCATTCGCAGCAAATGCAAAACCTAAGAAAAGGGTTAAGAATGCAAGTGTTTTCATAATGTAGGAATTTGGGTTATAATGGATTTTTTTGTCAAAACTCAAAAAGTAAAGAGTTGATTACCAACTTTTTACCCTAAGATAGAATTATTCAATGTCGCAAATTAGGTAATAATTCGATATTTTAAAAAAAATACGAAAGAAATTAAAAAAATAACTGCGTTTTTCAGCCTTATTTTCATTATAGTTCTTTAAAAGTGCTGCCAACCTTGTGCTTTTAAGGGAACTTGTTGATTGCCACGAGTTATCAAATGTGTAGATTTATCTTCTGTGATGTATCCAATGAATGAAATATCTGAATGGTTCTTGATTTTTTCATAGTCTTTTTGAGAAATAGTAAATAGAAGTTCATAATCTTCGCCACCATTTAAGGCACAAGTCGTTGGTTCTAAGCTAAATTGATTCAATGCCACCTCATAAGTTTCTTTATCTAACGGAATTTTATCCTCAAAAATAACTGCACCTACCTTAGATTGTGAACAAATATGCAAAATTTCGGAAGCCAAGCCATCTGAAATATCTATCATAGCCGTAGGTACAATACCCATATCTGCCAATTCATAAATAATATCCATACGAGCCTCTGGTTTTAGCTGCCTTCCTATAACATACTCATAATCAAATAGTTGTGGTTGCATAGACGGATTAGCTAAAAATTCTTGCTTTTCTCTTTCTAATAATTGTAAACCCAAATAGGCTGCTCCTAAATCTCCTGTAACACAAATAATATCACTGGGTCGTGCCGTATTTCTATACACAACTTGCTGGGGCTGTGCCTTACCAATGACCGTAACGGCAATGACCAAGCCAGAGGTAGAAGTAGTCGTATCGCCACCAATAATATCAACGTGATACTGCTCACAAGCTAAACGCATACCTGCATACAACTCGTCAAGGGCTTCAACCGAAAACTTATTGCTAACGGCAATGCCTACGGTAACTTGTTCGGGTTTGCCGTTCATGGCTGCAATATCCGAAACATTCACAGCTATAGCCTTGTAACCCAAATGTTTGAGAGGTGTATAAGTTAAATCAAAGTGTATTTTTTCTACCAATAAATCTGTAGAAACTAACGTAACTTCATTGGCAGTAGGTTGAATGACAGCAGCATCATCACCAATGCCTTTTTTGGTAGAAGAATTGTAGATTTTTATTTGTTTGTGAATGTGATTAATAAAACCAAATTCGCCTAAGGCAGCTAATTCTGTACGGGTATTGGACATAAAGCTAAACGAGAAATTTACATTGAAAATACAAAAGCAATGGCACTAAAAGGCACAACCCTACAAAGAATGAGCTTCTTTATAGGGTTGTTTATGAAAAAATATATGATTAATAATAATAACTTGTCAAACTTACAGGCATTACCAACATCAATACGTCTTCTCCTTGTGTATTACTTGTAGGTAACATCAATACGGCACGATTAGGTTCAGACATTTTTACATATACTTCGTTGGTAGCTAAGTTGCTCAACATCTCCATCAACATACGAGCCTGAAAACCTATTTCCATTTCATTACCGTTATAGTCGCAAGACAAACCTTCATTGGCTTCGTTAGAAAAATCCAAGTCTTCGGCAGAAACTGTCATAGTTTCACCACCTAACTTGAGTTTTACTAAGTTAGTAGATTTGTTGGCATAGATAGAAATACGTTTCAAAGAACCTAATAATTCTACTCTGTTAATGGTCAAGTTATTAGCGTTGTTCAAAGGAATTACGTTTTCGTAATCAGGGAATCTCTCATCTATTAATCTACAAACCAACTTCATGTTACCAAAAGTAAAGAAGGCATTAGATTTATTGAAAGTTACAAGTACAGGAATATCACTTGAAGGCAAAGCATTTTTCAATAAGTTCAATGCTTTTTTAGGTAAAATCACAGAAACTTCGGATTGAGAAGTTACGTCATCTCTGCGGTAACGCACTAAACGGTGGCTGTCTGTAGATACAAACGTAACATTCTTAGGGCTTAACTGCACGAATACGCCGTTCATAGACGGTTTCATCTCGTCATTGCTAACTGCAAACAACGTATAGGCAATAGCACTTGACAATACCTCCGCAGGGAACTCTATTTCTTCGGTTGCCTTTACTGCCAATGGCTCTGGAAAATCATCAGCATTTTCACCTGCTAATCTGTAACGACCTTTGTCCGAAATAATTTCTACGGCATAGGTTTCTGGGTTCATCACAATCGTAACAGGTTGTTCGGGCAAGTTCTTCAAGGTTTCAATCAACATTTTAGCGGGGATAGCCACTTTGCCGTCCTCATCACTATCTACAGCTACCTCTGCGGTCATTGTGTTCTGCATATCAGAAGCTGTGATGATTAACTTGTTATTTTCTACTTTGAATAGAAAATTCTCTAAGATAGGCATAATAGGGTTGCTCAATATCACACCGTTTAATGCCCCTACTTGTTTAAGAAGATTAGCTGAGGAAATGATGAATTTCATACGAGATTGTTATAGTTTTTACAATAATTTGCGAAGTTACAGCTATTTTATTGAAAATAAAAAATAAAATTGATAAAAACAAAAGTTGCTCGTCTATCTGAGATGAGCAACTTTTAAGCTATTGAACCTATGAATTGATGCTTATTTTACATTGAAGGTTGTACTTCCTATCATGTAGTTTTCGCAGTAAATTTCTACAAAATATTTACCACTAACTAAAAGATTTGTAGGCTTGAAAGAAAAGGTAACAATTTGTCCTGTGTTGTCAAACTGTATGTCTTGTGTCTGTGTATAGTTGGCTTCTTGTCCTGCATACAAAAACTTCCCCGAAGTGGCATCTGTGAGTGGTGTACCCGATGCGTCCATGATTTTAAGGTAAAGTTTCTTCTGTCCTTGTTCTGCCACTTTATTGTCGTCTAACTGAAACTGTACTTGTAGCTGTTGAATATGCTTGGCTTTGTAATTGGTTTCAGTTCTTATTTTGCCGTTTTCTGCAATGGCAGCCACCATTATATTTTTAGTCTTTAAGACCGAAGCTGTTTTTACTTTTTGCGACAAAGATTCATTACTGCCCGAAAGCACCGTAAGCTGCCCAGTCAAACTATCTTTAATAATTTTTAAGCCCTGATTTTCAGACGATAACTGTTCGTTTACCACTCGCATTTTTTCTATCTCTACGTCTTTCTCTCGTAGTATAGCCTCGTACTCCTCTATCTTCGCCAAGATTTTTTTGTAACGGTCTGTAGCTATTTTTTTGGAAACTTTCAGCTCGTACTTCTCTCTTTCCAACTGCCTTTTAATTTTTTGCAATCCCTCTACCTTGCCCCCCAACTTCGTAATCTCTTGTATCTTCTCGTCAAGCACCTTCGAAATAGAATCTAATTTGGCATACGCCTTTTCTATTTGCATTTGCTTTGTTTCTAAGGCAGCCACATCTTTCTTTACTTGTTGCTTGAGGTCATAAGCATAGTAACCCAAGAAAGCTATGATGCCAACCAGCGACACAATAATCAGACTGATGAGCAGATTGCGTTTTGGTGTATTATCCATGTTGTTAGTCTTTAATATGCTGTTACTGTGGGCAAATTTAAGAAAAATTCACATACTTGCAACATTGTTTACAATCTTAACCTTTCACAAGTGTTTCACGTGAAACACTTGTGAACTACCGTTATTTTAATCTCTTGGCACAATGGCAAAAAAAATTAACTTCTTTGTAGAAGATGTCGAATTTACACTCAAAAACAAACAAAATATACGCACTTGGATATTCGACACGATTCAGGCGTATCAATGCAAGGCAGGGGAAATTAACTATATTTTTTGTTCTGATGAATACTTACGAAAAGTAAATATAGAATACTTGCAACACGACTATTACACAGACATTATTACGTTTGATAGTTCGGAGGAAGAAGGACTTATTGCGGGTGATATGTATATAAGCACAGAAAGAGTTGCAGACAATGCCGAACAATTAGCAACAACCTTTGAGCAAGAACTCTATCGTGTGTTAATACATGGCATCTTGCACCTTATTGGTTATGCAGATGACACAGATGAAAATGAAGCCGAAATGAGAGCATTGGAAAATAAAGCCTTGCAAAATTTGACTTCGAATAAGTCTTAAAAAAAACTCATTCCCAAAAACCAAGTGTTTCACGTGAAACACTTGAAAAACAAAACGGTGTCGTCTTGCTATAAGACGACACCGTTTTAACATTGATAGTAGCTCTTTGGCTGTACTACAAAAAGAATTTCATCAGGATAGTGCTGCCATTGCCCACAAATTCCACTTCATCTGCCAAGTTTTGAATGAGATAAATGCCTCGACCACCTGTTTTAAAAATATTTTCTGGCGAAGTAGGGTCGGGTAGAGTCTTGTAATTAAAGCCTCTGCCCTCGTCTTTTACCGTACAACAGATTTCTTTTTCGGTAACATCTAAAGACAAATCTACAATTTTTCCTTGATTGTTTTGATTACCATGTGTAATGGCATTGGCTACAGACTCTGTTACGGCAATCATAATATTGCCGTAGATGTCCTCACTGAACTGCACTTTTTCACGAGCATTGTCTATGAAACTTTCTACAATCCGTATATTTTCAGGCAAAGAAGGTATCTTGAGTTTGAACGAATAATTCATATTCTAAATGAGTTACGATTTTACAATAACTTATACGCAAAGCACCGCCGTTTAGTTAGCCTTTTGAGGTGCAGAAAGCAATAATGCTCAAACGTCATTATTGCCACAAAAGTATTAAATTGTTGTTTAGTTACCTAATCCTAAAAACAAATATACCAAGACCATAGCCACACCTGATAGTGCTGCCAATAAAGCAAAAATAGTTGTAGAGAGTTTGTATCGGATAAGTCTTTCCATAGATAGTTGAATGATATTTGTTGAAATAAAATGAAAACGATTAAACTAAAGCTAAATGTAATCAAACCTAAATGTATAACAAAATATCAATAAAAAAGTTGGCTGTATATTTCTTTCTCTTATTGCTAAAACGTACTATCTTTTTAATAACTTTGTGCCTAATCCTACATTTTACTCAACAAACTTTATTACAAGTGGCTCTCATCAAATCAATTTCGGGTATTCGTGGCACTATCGGAGGAAAAGCAGGTACGGCTCTTACACCCACAGATATAGTAAAATTTACCGCAGCTTACAGTGCTTGGATACAACACCGCACCGTAAACCGCAAAGTAGTAATAGGCAGAGATGCTCGGCTATCTGGCGAAATGGTCAATAAGTTGGTAGTGGCAACGCTGCAAAGCATGGGTTTAGATGTGATAGACCTTGACCTATCGACTACGCCCACCGTAGAAATGGCGGTAGTAGCAGAACAAGCAGCAGGCGGAATTATCCTTACTGCCAGCCACAACCCCGCACAATGGAATGCCCTGAAATTATTGAACGAAAAAGGCGAATTTATTTCGGCAGCAGATGGCGAATGGATTTTGCAACGTGCAGAAAATGATGACTTTGAATTTGCAAATGTTTCGTTGATTGGTAAATACAAAAAAGTAGAAGGTTATATAGCCAAACATATTGAGAAAATATTGGAATTGCCGTTGGTAGATGTAAAGGCTATTCGTGAACGGAACTTCAAAGTAATTGTAGATGCTGTCAATTCTTCGGGTGGCATTGCCGTACCTATGTTGTTAAAAGCATTGGGCGTAGAACAAGTTACAGAACTGTTTTGTGAACCCACAGGGCATTTTCCACATAACCCCGAACCTCTACCCGAACATTTGAGCCATATCATTAGCCGAATGGAATCAAGAGATTTTGATGTAGGCATTGTTGTCGACCCAGACGTGGACAGATTGGCGTTTGTATGCGAAGACGGTACACCTTTTGGCGAAGAATATACCTTAGTAGCCGTAGCAGATTACGTACTACAACACACAAGAGGCAATACGGTGTCTAACTTATCATCGACAAGGGCTTTGAAAGATGTAACGCAAAAGTGGGGCGGAGATTACCATACAGCAGCCGTAGGAGAGGTAAATGTAGTAACAAAAATGAAAGAAGTACGTGCCGTAATTGGTGGCGAAGGCAACGGCGGTGTGATTTATCCTGAATTGCACTATGGTAGAGATGCTATGGTAGGTATTGCCTTGTTCCTAACGCATTTAGCCAAATTTGGTAAATCTGCCAAAGTATTGCGGGCTTCTTATCCTTCTTATCATATTTCTAAGAACAAAATCGAATTGACGAATGAAATCAATGTAGATGATATTTTGGAAAAAATAGAGGTGAAATACCACAAACAGCCCATCAACAAAATAGACGGAGTAAAGATAGAGTTTGAAAAAGAGTGGGTGCATTTGCGGAAATCTAACACAGAACCTATCATTCGCATTTACTCTGAATCTGAATCTTTGGCTACTGCCAACCATTTGGCACAAAAAATTATTTTAGATATTAAAGAGATTATTCAATCATAAATCATCTTTTACTGTAACTACGGACTGAAGTCCGTAGCTACGGTATAGGGTAGTAATCACATGAAAAAAATTTACTTATTCTATTTATTAGTGTTTTCGTTTTGGGCATGTAGCAACCACGAGGAAGCATTGGAAAATGCCAAAAAATCTTTGGCTGCGGGACAAGACGAGCAAGTAGTACAAACACTCACCCCAGTTTTGACAGACCAAGCTGATTTGCACGAAGGTTTTAACTTGCGTGGTGTGGCTTTCCTCAACCTCAAACAACCCGAAAAAGCATTGGCAGATTTCAATACGGCTATCAAGTTGAACAGCAATGATTACAAATACTTCTATAACAGAGGCAATGTGTATCAGGCTACCCAACAACTGAATGACGCACTGAAAGACTATGAAAAAGCTATAGAAATAAATCCTAATCAAGCCGACTTGCACACCAACAAAGGCGTGGTGTTGATACAAACGAACAGGCACAAAGAAGCATTGGCAGCATTGAACAAAGCCATTAGCCTAAATCCTTCTGAAAGAAATGCTATCTTCAATAGGGGACAAGTACACTTGTTTTTGGAGGACTACGAAAAAGCTATTGCAGATTTGCACCACACCGTAGAAATTTCTCCAGATTTTGGAAAGGGACATTATATATTGGCAAAAGCTGAACTGCTAAAAAACCAACAAAAAGCTACTCCCGAAATTTGCAGCCATTTAGCAAAAGCAAAAGAGTTGGGCTACGCAGATACAGATAGTTTACTAAATTATTGTAAATAAGACTTATTGCCACTAAAAAAGTTCTTTATTCAAAAATACTTTTTGAATAAAGAAAGTAAGTTACATACTAGTACCTACTGTAGAACGGACTTTAGTCCGTTTTTGAGTATTTCTTATGAGAAGTGTGTTTTAAATGAAGAATCATTACTTTAATTGTAAAAAAACGGACTAAAGTCCGTTCTACAGATAATAGGTGAGGTTAAACAAAATACTTATGCAAGATTTACCCAACTACACACCACAACAACTTGCCTTACGCAACGGACAAGACAAACCCGAAATTTGGGTGGCTTATCAAGGTCTTGTTTATGACATGACAGCCTCCAGACTGTGGCGAAACGGCAAACATTATGAACATTGGGCAGGGCAAGACTTAACAGCAGAACTAACAACAGCCCCACACACCGAAAGAGTTTTTGACAAATTTACGCCTATAGGTGTACTCAAAACGGCGGTAAACACAGACGAAGAAGACGACTAACATTCATCACGACAATAGTAGTAAGGTATGACTCAAAAAAACATTTATTTTGCTTCAGATTTTCACTTAGGCTATCCTGTAGGCGATGAAAGCCGACAAAGAGAACAACGAATAGTACGGTGGTTGGATAGTATAAAACATGATGCTGCACATATTTATTTGTTAGGAGATTTGTTTGATTTTTGGTATGAATACAAATATGCTGTACCCAAAGGCTTCATAAGATTTCAGGCAAAACTGATGGAATTGCGAGAAATGGGCATACCTATTACCATATTTACAGGTAATCATGATTTGTGGATGTTTGGGTATTTTGAAGAAGAATTTGGGATTCCCGTTATTCACAACCCTATCTCATTGATTATCAACGGAAAAAATTTTCATATTGGGCATGGGGATGGTTTGGGACCTGGCGACTATCATTATAAATTCCTCAAAAAAATTTTTACGAGCAAAATCTGCCAATTTTTATACAGCCAACTCCCTGTAAGTATAGCTTTGGGCTTTGGCTTTTTGTGGTCAGACTACCGCAAAAAGAAAAATGCTCATAGAGTAGAGGTGTTTTTGAATGAAAAAGAGTGGATTTGGACATATTGCAAAGAAGTAGAGGCAAAGACTTCGCATGACTTTTATATTTTTGGACATAGACATTTGCCTTTAGACTTGCCTGTAGGTACAAACGGAGGCAGGTACATCAATTTGGGCGAATGGTTTGGCTATGATACCTACGCAGTCTTTGACGGCACAACCATACACCTGAAAAAATACACTGCCGAAAACCCTTTTGAAGATTTTACTGCCATGAATTTGAGATAAATTGCTTTGCTACAGGTAGTAAAAAAGTTAATTTTTTCGCTAAATTCTCTATTAGCGAAAATTCGCTAAAATAAAACAACGTGCCAAAAAATAATTGAAAATTTATTTAAGCCCTGAAAAAGCTGTTTTTAGTCCAAAAAATTGCACTATTCCGTTTATGAAAAATATTTGCTATTAGCGAAAATTCGTTTTTAGCGAAAAATAGTTTTCAAGATTAAAACCCTATTAGAACATTTTTTTGTTAAGCCATTGATAATAAAATAGTTATCTATTTTTTCCCTACTAAAAAGCCGTACCGTTTTGCCTTATTTGTCTTTTTGTAAAAATACTATGCAAGCATAATATTTTGTAATATTTGAAGTGCTGTTTTTAGGTATTTTTTAGAAAAAATTTTCAATAAAAACCGTATAACCGTTTAAACAAATTATTGATAATGAAATTATTATTTTGCCCTGCTACCTTTGTGTCATCAAAAGTTCAAGAAAAATATCTAACACTAATATATAAATCTCGGTAACATGGAAACTACATTAAATGGCGAAACGGTAGAGGTGCATGTAGTAACAAACGAAACTACAAACACAACTGAAAATACGACTACAGAAACTTCGGAGGCAGCAGCCAACGAAGCTGAAGTAACAAAGAACTTGTTTGAATTGTGGGTAGCTGCACAACAAAAAATTGTAGCAAATTGGTTGGAGTCGACAGAGAAATTCAAAGAGGCTGTACGTCAAGGTGATGTGTTGCAAAAAGGCAGCGAATTATACAAAGAATGGTTTGAAAACCAACGCCAAATTGTGGCAGAGTTTACTGAAATAGTAGGCAAAACTGCAAAAGACCAATTACCTGAATTTGCTCAAAACTTGGTGAAACAACAACAAGAATTGACTGCAAAATGGATGGAAATGGTGAATGTGGCGGTGAAAGAAAAAATGACAGGTGCAGAACATATCGTTAGCGAAACTAAGAGAGTGTACGACAACCTTTCTGGTAATTTCACAGAAAACGTACAAAAAATGATGCCTTGGTTAAACGGTACGATAGAAAATATCAAAACCTTGAAAGATAATGCAAACAAAGATGCTATCGTAAATTTGTTGGCAAACACGAAGGCGTATATGGCAATGATGGAAGTATGGCAACCATTCTACAAAATGGTAACCGAAAACCGCCTCAATGCCGAAGAATTTACGGCTGCTTACAATCTTCAAAAGTACCAAGAGGTTATCAACTCTATGTTCAATGTAGTGAACCCTGATTTGAGCCGTACTTATTTCGAGCAATTACAAAACTACTTGAATAACTACAAAGAAATTTTCCGCAATGCGACTAACTACCCAGTGAAAGACGCAATGGAATTTTTCACAAAATTGACACCTACTAACTTTGATTTTGCGTCTGTTGGGCAGTTCCAACAACAAGCTATGGAACAGTTGAAAAAGATTTACGAACCTTATTCAAAAATCATAGCTCCAGACAAAACTAAAGAAGTAGTGGAGTTGATGGCGAAAATTCAAGAGCATTTGGTACAGTACCAAGTGAAAGTGGCAGAAATGCAACATTTAGTAAACTCTGTGGCTCAAAAAGCTATGGAACAAACTGCAAAAGAATTATTTGACATGGCAAAAGACGGTAAGAGTGTAGAAAGTTACAATAAATTCTATACACATTGGTTAGGCGTGTTGGAAGGCAAAATGTTGGATTTATTCAACAGTGAGCAATTCGCAAAATTACAAGGTGAGTTGTTGGCATTGAGCTTAGACATTAAAGCATCTTTGGAAAAAAATATTGAGATGGCATTAGCTCCACTTCCTGTAGTGCCTCGTTCAGAAATTGACGAATTGAACAAACAACTACACGACTTGAAAGCTAAAGTGAAGTCTTTAGAAAAAGCATTAGAAGACACACAAAAAACAACAGTAGTAACGGAAGAAGTAGTGGCAGAAGCTGAAACAGAAGAAGAAAGCACTACGAAAAAATCAAGAAAAGCTGCTGTAAAATAATAACAAATTTAGAATACCTGTAGCATAGACTTCAGTCTGTGCAAATACAAACAAAAGTGTATGCTACAGTACAAATGCTTAGGTTAAATGGTAAATACGCAACCTTTGTAGCAAACCTTCAACTTCTTTACAATTAGTAAGTTTTTAGTCTATAGATAAGAGATATAGAATAAAAGTTTGGACTAAAAACTTACTAATTCAATCAATTTAATAAACAGATAGACAGATAAGAGTAGCTATGTGATTAGATTCAGAAAATAAACAATTAATAGTTTGATTGTGTTTTGGTTAATGGTTAATTGGAAATACCGCAGGTAATTACTTGCGGTTTTTTTGTGCTTATGAAAAGCAACAGTGTTGTCATCTTTAAATGCTTAGAAGTAACATTTCTTGAAGAAATGTTACTTCTATAGTAGTTGCGGTATTATCTCTTTAACTGCGATGCACCTAATCTGTGGCTAAAACAAATTTGATAGGCAAATTAAATCTTACTCTTACTGCCTTGCCTGCTTGTTTGCCTGCATTCCATTTGGGCATCATACTAACCACTCTGATAGCCTCTTCATCACAACCGTAGCCTATGCCTTTTAACACTTTGGCATCTACAATGCTGCCGTCTGTATTTACGACAAACTGCACGTAAACCGTACCGCCTACATTAACATTTTGGGCTGGTTTAGGATAACGCAAATTTCTCGACAAGAACTTTTGTAGTTCTGTCATTCCGCCCTGAAACGTAGGCATTTGTTCTACAAAAATAACAGGCTCTGATTCCTTCACAATATCCACAACTTCATTGACAATACCGTTTCCATCTGTAGGTATGTCTAAAACCACATTGCCGTCATCGGGTACACCTTCTTGAGTTTTGTTGCTAATCTGCACGTTTACCAACTGCTCTTGTGTAGGTGGTTCTTCTATGTTTGCATCTTGGTCATCTACAGGTTCTATAGTGGTGAATCTCTGTGAAGCTACTTGCTGCGGTACGGCAGGAGGCGGTGGCAAAGGTGGTAATTTCACTTCGGGTTGCTTGGGGTCTACAGGTGGTGGTTGCACCAATTCATGAGCTTTGTCATATATTGTTACAATTTCCATGTCCTTAGAAAACAGTTTTTGGTACATCACAGGAGCTACCAAAAGGGCAGTAGCAAAGACTGCCGAACTCCACAAAGCACGACTTAAATGCTTGGGATAGAGCTTGCGAATTTCATAAGCCCCATAGTTTTTGTTCAAATTTTCAAAAACAATATCCTCGAAAGAGTTTTGCACATTTTTCATATTAGTATTCGGTTAGAGTGAAATAAATGCCTCTCTCTACTCCCCTACTCAAGGGTAGGGGAGGGGGCAGAGGGCTAAAACAGCTAAAAAAATGCTATTTTTTTACTGCTTTGCCCACTACCCGATAGTAGGGGAGAGAGGGTGAATCATGTATGAAAATTGTGGTAGCTACCTCACCAATTTGTAAGCATAATACAGTAGGTTTAAAAAAGTAACATTTAGTACAAAAATTTTTACTATTTATTTTATACAAAATAGGCATAGAGGGACAGCAAGTTTTCAGAAAGATTGTAGCTTTGATGAAGCAATTATAATAATAAACTCTGCAAGGCTACGAGCCTTTGTAGGGGATACAATTCAAGTAAAAATTATGCAATTCCACCGTAATTATAATAACCCCCACAAGAGTTTGAAACCCTTGTGGGGGTATAGTGGTGTAGTGTTACATACCCTACTCTTGTGTTTGTTGGGGGCTTGTGGCAAAGAAAGTGCAGTGCAGACTTACCAAGAAGTCATACAGTTTCACCAACGACATATAGGATTTAGCAAGAACGTAGCAACCGAAAGTTTACCTGCTGCGACTTATTCACAAATAGATACGCTGAATATTTATGTTAAACAGCATAAAGATTTAGGTCATGCCGCCGAAGTAGCTCGTCCTTTTTTACAAGCATTTGGTAGCAGCCTTCAACAACTTGCTACAAGCACTTACATTCAACCGCATAACCAATTTGGTGTAAAAGATAGCACAAAAAAAAGTTTGAACGAAGTCTTAACAACTACTTACTTTACGGCTACTCCCCTAACCTCTTTGCCTGCTTCACTTGTTTTCCAAACGGCTTTGGATAGTTTGCAGCCTTTCGTTTGGATAGACAATTTTACGGAAGATACGCCTGCGTTGGTAACTGCTTTGACACAGTGGCTAAAGGCTGGACACCGCATAGACTTGTTGGCACACAAAGTTTGGCAGCAAGGCAAACTGTCGTATTTATATGTTTTATTGGCTACGCCTGTTGCTTATACCAACACTACGAACTATGCGAAATGGTTGCAGACATTGGGCAAATTTGAAAATGAAAATTGTACGTGGTGGGTGTACCAAACCCCCAAAGATATTTTTAAGATAAGGGCAACGGGTACGCATACAGGAAAAATCAATCCTCTACTTAACATAATATTTGATGAAACTCTGCGGGCTATGCACTTAGATTATTATGAACTGCACAAAGACAAATTATTGAGTTGGTATCAAAAAGACAGCACACAGTTTTTATTGTCCGACTTGTATGTAGATTATGATACGGCACGTTATCAACTAAGCATCAACCCACAGTTATATGACCTCACCGAAAGTTTTTTGGCGTACCAACAGTTTAGGGAACAAGACACGATACGGTACGGACAAGACGCAGAAACAGCACAAAGGGCATTGGCAGAAGGACAAAATATGTTGTTTCGGTTTACCCAAAATCCCGTTTATCAGTGCCTTGTGAATGAAAATAGTGTAACGGAAACAGGTACAAACTGCCAAGTACATTTGGATAAAATGTTTCCTATGAATGAACGAAACGGCATGGGGCTGTTTCGCATAGATTGGCAACTAAGCAAGTGCGAAGTCAAAACCCCTACCCGACTACAACTTTTGCTGAAAGCTACCAAAGATGCACCCAAACCTTTTCATGCTTTGTTGTGGGCAGCTACACAAACTACCACAGTAAAACCTACCAACAGCCAGCCATTGTATAGTCATTATCTTTTAGTCCGTTGAGATTTAAAAGGTTTGTTCTGTTACTTATTCAACAAGTTATGCCCCAAAATTTGAATTTCCAAACACACATTTCTACTTATTCACATTTTTGGCAATAAAAAGACGCATTTCAGCTTTTCATTGCTTAGTTTGTGAATAAGATGTTGATTCTTGCCCGATTTCTATGCAAAATCAACATCTTATTCACACACCTACTAATAGTGCTTATCAAATTTTGTAGCATAGACTTTAGTCTGTGTATAAAATCAAATGCACAGACTAAAGTCTATGCTACAAAATTTTAGTAATGTCTAATATAGTTATTCACACTACAATATCAAAATAGTTGATTTTTCAACTTTCAAAGCATTTTATTGTGAATAAACCTTGCAATAACCTTATTACAAGCCCACTACAACCTTATTTATTACGCAACTAATTGGTTCAACTACTTATTCAAGCAATTAGCTATAAGCTATTGAATTTTCGCACTAAAAAAACCACTTATTCACACTTTTTACTCAAAAACAAGCTATTTCAGTTATTCACTTTGTAATTTGTGAATAAATTTTACGTATTTCATTGAAAAACAAGCTGTTTTATGGCTATAAGGCAGAGTTATTCACAGTTTGTGAATATTTTTTGCGAATACACCAAAATCAATTATTTATTCACACGCATTAACTAAACAACTGAAAATCAAAGTGCTATTCAGATATTCACAAGTTTTATTCACATTTTGAATAATTATGTGAGTATTTTTTAGTTGCAAACTTGCTTGTTCACAATTTTTACGGTTCGACTACGATTTATGTGAATAAGCTGTGAATATCGAGTGAATAGCTGGTGAATAAGTGTGAGTAACTTTTTGCCTTTGTGTGAACAAATCAGTTATTCGCACAGTACGGTGAATAAGAGTGCGTAACTATTGGGCTTATGCACAGGTTATAAGGAGGCTATTCACTGGGTTGTGAATATTTTTTCTATTTTTTTTATTCACATTTACAAGTGAATAACTTAATAACTATTTGATTTTCAATAAATTACATTGTGAATAACTTAACTTCTATAGTAGGTTGAACAGACTTATTCACTTATTCACAGCCCTTATAACTATATATACTATAATTTGAAAATTTTTAAAAAATAAAAAAAAGTAATCATATTAATAGTATGTGTGAATAAATCGGGTGAATAAGTTTTTTGGGTGAATAAAATTGGGCTTCAAAAAATGTAGTTGCTTTTTGGTGTATCAACAAAAAAACGGCTCAAACAAGAAAATTCCGTTTGAGCCGTTTTTTTTACTATAATGTGAATAAGTGTATGAATAACTTATTTTTTACCAAACTTTTCCAACTGTTCTTGGTAGCCAAACAAATACAAATAACCTTCTTCTTTTACAGTAGCAGGTATTTCGTATTGAGCAGCCATTTGAGCTATTTCTTCTGCGGTCAAGCTACCTTTCTCGTATAAACTTTTTGAGAGGTTTACCAAAAATGCCTTGTGTTCTGTGAGTAACTCGTGAGTTTCTGATACCAAACGGCTAATCATTTTCTCTACGTCTGTGTCTGTTACGGTCATGCTCATAGAATAACCGTACTGCATCATGTAATAGGCTTGAAATTCCTCATCAAAACCGTACTTACGCACATAATCTAAGGCTAAGGCGGTGGCACTTTCTCTGTCGTGTTCTCTGCCTATGGTGGCGTTGTTTCTGCCAAAGATAATTTCTTCGGCAATGCCTCCAGCCAAATACACTTTTATCTTGTCTATCAACAACTTGCGTGTGTGGTAAATTTGGTGTGGAAACGTGAACCCACTTGCATAGTTAGAAGCTACCTTAGATTTGAGTTGCAAAGGTGCTAAACCAAACAAAATAACATAAGCTACGGCGTGTCCTGCTTCATGCACAGATACATTGGCTACTACGTCTGGCACGTTGCCCTGACGAATTTTATCAATTCTGCCCTCGTAAGGAATTTCTACCTGATGATTAGACAAATTGCCTATAATTTTTTTACGTTCAAAATCATAGTCAATGCTAATCGTAGCAAAGCCTTTGAGCAAAGCCTCGAATAAGAGTTGCGACAAATTCGTTTCCAAAATGTCTGTTACACTGCTAAACACAGGACGAACCCCCTGCACAGGAAATACGCCGTTTTGGTAAATCAACTGGTTGATATTGGTACTTACTTGTAGCGTAACATTAAAAATCTTTTTGGTTTTATCTATCACTTCTTGTATTTCTTTGGCGATTAACTTTTCAAAGTCTTTTCGCTGTAAACTCCTGTAAATGAGGTGAATGTTTCCAAAACGTGCTACTTGTTCAGGCTTAAACTTACGAGCTAAGGCTTGTTTAATATCTACTACCGTAATTTTTTTGGTGTACGCATGAAAAATATCTGCGTCAATGTCCGACTCTGCAATCTCGTCTGCCATTGTAAAAGCCTCGTCCAAATTTCCACTAATCAAAATCAAGGTTTTGGCGTGGCTGATAGGCTCATAGACTTTTTTATGCTTTTTGGCAGCTTGCATTTTGCCAATCAATTCCTCACGAGTCATTTCGGCAATCGTCAAAACATCTTCTTCTATGTTCAAGATTTTTTTCCAATAGTTAGCTTGGTACAAACCTATTGGGCTTGTCCAATCTTCTTCTTCGGCTTCTTCGTTTTTGTCTTTGCGTTTTTTTGCCTGTTTGTTGCTAAACAAAAATTCGTTGATGTAGTAGTCGAGGTCGTCTTTTTCTCTTTTGGCTAATTTGCCATCACTAAGCAGTTCCCAAAAGTCTGTAAATTTGGTCGTTTCTAAGGGTTTGCCGTCTGTGTCTATGGTGTAAAACCGTTGGATTTCGTCAAAAAGCACAATGGCGGGCTTGCCGTCATTCACATTGGCATCTTCCAATAGATTTGCCACAGAGCTACGCCAAGACGTAACGTCCCCGTTGCTCAATTCTACTTCTACAAATCTGTCTTGAAAACTTAGTTTCGATACCAAACGTCTTACCAAGTCCGTTTTGCCTACGCCTGTCATACCCCACAAGTTCACGATAATAGGTCTGTTGAGAACTTCGGGCATCAAGTACCAAATCTGAATATAATTGACGAGTTCATCAATAATGGCATCTATACCTACAAAATCTTGCTTCAGTTCTTCTTTGATTCTCTCTAAGGTTTGCTTTTTTTGATGAATTTCCTCTAAATCTACAGTAAAACGGGGTTCGGTAGTTGTGATAGTGTTCATAATCTAATAGGGCTAAAATAAAAATTACAACCTTGTAGTATAACAAGGTCGTAATTGAAAGATACGAAAAATACAAGAAAAAGTTGTAGGCTACCTTCTACTAAATTTTAGGAAGGTTGTAAACGTGCCATTATCAACAAAAAAGCCTCAATAGACAACAACACTGCTGCCCCAATGACTTTCCAAGTAGCATTGCTGCGTGAATAAAAACCGTCTATGACATACTCTTTGGCGGGTTGCTGCGGATTGTACTCAATCGTCAAAGATTTGATTTGTGCTGCGTTGTCGTAAGGCTTTTGGGTGCAAACTTGGTAGTACAGTTCATCTTCGGCTTGAAATTCTAACCAAATAAATTCGCCTACTCCAGATTGATATTCTCTGGGGTTGTTGCCTATATATGTCTGCTTACCAATGCGAATAGATTGATTAGCATAAGTTCCATGTGAAGAGTTGGTAACGGCTGCTGCTACGGTCATGGTCGGAAAACCCTCTGCGGTGGCAGTAAGCCGTTTTCTGAATAATTTTCTTTCTATCATTTCCCAAATGCCAATACTGCCCAATAACAAGCCTATCAGCACCAACGGAATACAAAAAATAGACAATCCTGCCCACGGAATAGTTAGGTAAATCATTTTGATATGGTGAATTTAGGATGTAAAAATCTTATTTGAAGGTAGTTTTTGATTACTTTTGTGTAAAAGTAACAATAATTAAGTAAGGATATGAATGAGAAAATAGAAAGAATAAAAGATAAATTAGAGTTTTATATCAAAACTAATCAATACCAACCGATTGAAACGGAAAATATTGAACTGAAAGATGCCTCAACTAAAGGGGATTGGAAATCTATTCATGAAACGGTTTGTGCTTTTCTGAACACCGAAGGCGGTTGTATTATCTTTGGCATTAAAGAAGTACAAGAAAAAGGTAAAAAATGGTATAAGTTTACAGGGTATGACGAAAACAATGAAGAAAATTATAAGAAAATAGCTACGGTCTTTTATGATGACAAACAAAAAAACTTATTAGTTAAAGACTATTTACAGTTTGAAATCGTTGATTTTTTGCAAGGACGTATTTGTATTTTGTATATCAATAGCTTGCCTGTACAAGAGAAATTTGCTTTTTATGAACAGAAAGCCTACCAAAGAACTTTAACGGGTGATACTGAGATTTCGGAAGCTAAATTATTGCAACAGAAAGAGTTAAAAGAAAATTTAAGCCTTTCCAGAGAACTTCAGTTAGTACCTTCTGCCACTATCACGCATCTTGATGTAGATACGTTGAATGATTACATTTACCAAATCAACAGAGATGTAAAAGTGGAAACGACTAAGCCCGATATTATGGCTGCCAAAAGTTTTTTAGAACGTAAAAAATTTTTGATTAACAATGAAGTTACGACATTGGGAATGTTGGTATGTGGTAAAAGCCCAGAAGATTTTTTAGGAGAGAGGTGTCAAGTAGATTGTTATGTAGATTCGGTAATAGAAGTTGTGCGGGATAAAAAGGTACTCAAAGGTAACATTTTATCATTGATGACAAGGGCTATTAATTTTGTGATGAAAAATATACAAGTAGGGGTAAGTCCTACAAATGGCGGACAGGCAATAACGGAATATCCTGAAAAATTGTTGAGGGAAAGCATCAATAATGCCTTAGCTCACCGAGATTATGCACAAAATAAGTACACAACCATTGTGATTAAACCGAATACAAGTATTGAAATTAGAAATGCGGGACTTTTCAAGAAAAATTTATTAATAGAACACCACCAACACAGTATTCCGTTGCGTAGGATTTTGCCAGATGTAAAACGAAATAATCCCTTGTTAGTAGATATTTTGAAGTCGTACGACAGGTATGAAGGGCGTGGTATTGGCATTTCTGTACTTACGAATGAATGTTTGAACAATAAAATAGATTTGCCCTATTACAAATTTCATTCAGACAACGAAATGAGTTTGGTCATACGTAAAGGAAAATTGTTAGATGATGAAATTAGCTCATTATTAGAGAGTTACAACGGATTTATTCTCAAAATGACCAACGGTGTGGAACTAACAGAAGAACATCAATTAGTATTAGCGTATTTGATAAAATCTGAAAGAGAAAACCAAAACTACAGGTACACAATTTTACTCACACCAGACAATAATCACTTACAGGCTATTGGACAACTAAAAACTTGGGGCTTAATATATGAGCATGAATTGAGTACCAGCAATATTCCTGTCTTTATTGTGCATAGACAACTTTTACAAAAAGACTTTATAATAGAACTAAGAAAAGTTTTTGGAGGAGCTTATGATAATCTTTCACAACTACACAAAGATTGTTTACAAGTTGTCTATCAATATACTTATTTTGCAAATAATAAAAGTTTGACTGCCAGCAAAGTATCTAATTTTTTATGGCTCAAACAAAAAGGAGAAGTACAAAATCATCAACTTAAAGAATTTGATAGTTTTAAAAGAAAAATTAGAAAAATATTTGAACAATTACAAGATGAAAAAATGATTATCAAACAAGAAAATACTTATTGTATTAATGAAAAGTTTGAGAGAATAAAGTCATCATTGTTTGATTAACAAAAATTTGTATCATCTTTTCTAACTGTTTAGGTAGTGTATTTTTATATGTTGGCAATGGTTACAGACCTAGACAATTATATGAAAACACACTACCACTTCCCTACCCTCGCCGCCTCTACTTTATTCTCAAAAACGGTATAAATCAAGTATTCGTTGCGTACTTCGTTGAAAAAAATGACTACAGGTTGTGTACTGTCCAAACCGTTGGGCAAAAGACTATCGCCGTTGAGGTAGTACAGATACGTTTTTTGTGCCGTAAAATCTGTAACTGCCACCAACTCTGCATTCACCCCAAAATTGAAATATTGTACGGCTTTTTCGTTGCTGTTGTCGTAGTCTTTTGCAAAAACTAAGGTGTTGTTTTTGGTAAAAATGTTCAATTTTTTCTCGTCTTGTCGGCTTACCAAATAGTCGGTTTGGGCTGCTTCGTCCAATAACAAATTGAAAATAGAAAAGGTATTAGGTCTTTCAAAAGTTTCTCTATGGTTGATTTTGCCTTGTAAATCCAACTTGACCAAATCCCCTTTGGTAGTAAGTAAATGCAAGAGAGTATGCTGAAAATCAACGCCTTGCTGCACAAAATAACGAGGCGTAAGTCCTTCGTTCATAGCCACAGGAAAACCTGCATAACTTTCGGCACTGCGTTTTAGTACATTCACAATTCCCTGCGAATGAATAGCCACCAACGCATCTTTGCCCTCTGCCCGAATATGTCGGAGAGGTGCAGCCAATTTTTCTACTAATTTCTTGGGCTGCCAACCTTGCAAAGCCTGCCCCGTTTTGGACAAGAGCCACAAACCGTCTGTAGCATCTGCAACGGCTATTCGATAATTCTTCGTATTGTCGTAATCTATCAATGCCAAATGTGCAATAGTTGTATTTTCTGGCATTTTAATAGGAAAACCATTGACTAATTTCCCTTTATTGTCTAATAAAAACACTTGATTACCTGCTGCAAACAACAATTCTTGTGTGCCTTTGCCCAAAAAATCTATTTGATAAACCTCTTGGTGTGTGATAGGGCTACCCACGCTAAAATTCCACAACTTTTTGCCTTGCACCGACAATAAATGCAAATGGTGAGCTTGGTCTTGTACCAATACTTCTTTGCTTTTGTCCGTTGCATTTTTGACAATGATAGGCGAAGTTTTTAGGGTATTAAAAAACGTAGTCGCATAAAAACTTCGCACCGTAGGCATTGCCAAAGGTTGGTTAGGCGTAGTAGTTTGTAGCTTTCTTTGGTGAAAAACTTGTAAAAAGCCCATAGCCTCGTCATCATCTTGCCATTGTAGCTGACAATTTACCAATTCAAACCGCAGCCATTGGCGTTTATAGAGTTCAAACCATGCTTGCCATTCAGGATTGAGTTGTGTCATCAGGTACTTCCACGCCTTCAAGGTGTTCATTGTCCA
>CANGYA010000023.1 GCA_947457925.1 Cytophagales bacterium
ACTTAAAAATAAGTGTATCCAAAATAGCAAAGAACTCCATGAAGAAATTGATAAAAGTATGGGGGAAATGAAAAAGAAACAGGACTTAATCCCTAACTTTTTCAAACACCCCAAACTTGGTTTCTATAACAATTTATAGCACGACACTAGAAAAGATGACATCTTTAGAGAACTTCTTGAATACTAAGTATAACAATTTACGGCACGACACTAAAAGACTTGGAAAGTTTAAAATGTTACTCTACTATTGTTTTACTCACAATTATATTCATACGTAGCTACTGTAGTTGTGTTAAAACCACCTGCATTGCTGGTAACTGTAAATCTCGATAACATTCTATTTGCCCCAAATTCTCCTACACTTTCATTCACCACTGCTCCTGCTGCATCTCTTGCAGTCATTCGGCTTGGTTGGCAGTTTTGATAGACGGTAGTTATTCGGGCTGTTAGGCTATTATTCGCATCAAGTTGTTCTTCGGTTTGTGCTTGTCCTTCTGCCGTAAAGTTGCTGTAGTTACTTTGCCCTGTGCGTTGGTTGGCTGCACTAAAGTTGGTAGCTTTTACTAATCTACCTGCACCATCATATTCATAAGTTGAGTAACCTGTCAAAGCATTATTTTGCAAAGTATTGCTTCTTATTTTTCGGCAACCATCAAAAATATTTTCGGTAATTACCGTAGTGCTACCTGTAAAGGCATTTTGTGTAATAGTCGTAATACGAGTATTGCGGGCTTGGCTGTCATATTCGTAGGTACTTGTAGTAGTAATAGTAATGGTACTAGCAGTAGTTACTGTTAATTTTGATACAACTTTACTACCTGCAACTGTCGTGTATTCAAAAACAGAGGTAATTGTAGCTGCTCCTGCCCCAGATGTTGCGGCTGTAACTTTACTAACATAACATTTGGGCAAATTACAAGGATTACCGTCTGCACAAGCATTGCTACTACCTGCCGTCACGTTCACAGCCACCGTTTGCGTTTGGGTATTGTTAAAGGCATCTTTAACTGTTAATGTTACATTGTAAGTACCTGCCGTTGTAAAAGTGTAGGTTGGTTGTTGGGCAGTAGAACTAAAACCCGCAGGCGAAGACGACCATGCAAAACTACTTGCACCCGTACCTGTGTAGTTAAAAGTAACAGCCTCACCTACTTTCGGAGCTTCTGGCGAAATTTTGAAGGTAGCCGTAAGATTAGACGGTGCTACCGTAATATTGCGAGTCAATGTGGTACTACCACCAGCACCTGTAGCTACCAACGTGATTTGGTAAGTACCCGCCGTAGTAAATGTATAAGTCGGATTTGGGGTAGTGGCACTAAAACCCGCAGGCGAAGAAGACCACGCCAAAGTAGTCGCATTTTGCACCGTTGCCATAAAACTAACTGCCTGCCCAACAGTTGGGCTTGTAGGAGTAAATAAGAACTCTACCGAAGGGGCTGGCGGAGCTACCGTAATACTTTTAGTTACAGTAATAGGCGTGCTGCCTGCTGCCCCCGTAATGACCAATGAAACTTGGTAAGCACCCGCATTCGCAAATATGTATGTTGGGTTTTGGGTAGTGGCACTAAAACCTGTAGGCGAAGAAGACCATGCAAAGCCTGTAGCATTTTGGGCTACAGCTGTAAAAGAGACTGTTTGCCCTGCCACAGGATTAGTAGGTGTAAACGTAAAATCTCCTGCTGGGTTTACCACAGGCGAAGACACCGTAATAGTTTTGGTAGCTACTGCCTCGCCACCATCTCCTTTGGCTGTAACCGTAACTTGATAAGTACCTGCACTACTCAATTTTGTTTTGAAACTTTGTTGGCTTGAACTAATGCCTGCTGGTACAGAACTCCAAACAAAGGTTTTGGCGTTGGTGGCTGTGGCTGTTAGGGTAATTTCGTCATTGGTAGTGGGATTGGCAGGACTAAATGTAAAATCTACCGTAGGTTTGGGGGCAGGTTCATTTTTTGTTCCGCCACCACAAGCTGCTAAGAACAACAGCATGACCAAATTAAGAATGTAAATACTATTTAGTTTGTTCATTGTATAAAAAATTAAAGTAAGAAATTGATAATCAATAAGTTTTCTTTTTAAACTATGTCTTACTTAGTTTTTACGATAAACAAAAAAATAGGTTTAGGTGCTTTGTTGTTTGTAAAATGTCATTTATTGACTTGTAAGAATAAAGTAGTAAGATTAAAAGGCTTATTTTATTTGATGAAAAATTTGTAAAAAATAAGTAATTTTACTTTGATTTTACTTTGATTTGTAAATATTATTTTGCTAAAAAATTTAAAAAATCATGAACAAAAATAAAATTTCAGTATTAGCTTTATTTTTTGTAGGTATTGTATTTGTAGCATTTCGTCCTTTTAATACAAACGTGCCTTTTGCTAATGTCCATGAGGTTATACCTTACTAATCAGTGGGTTGTAGTTGTGCTACAGCTACTTTACCTGATGGGACAATAGAAAAGGCTTGTGTAAGTGTGAAGGCAGGGAGGTGTATTTGTAATGCCAGATGTGGTAGATAGCATATAATTTAGCAGCTAACTTCAATTCATTTTATATAATTTTCACATTTAAACCTATACTCTCTTTTATGAAAAACTTATTATTAACTACAAGTTTTATTATACTCTGTAGTAGTGCTTGTCAGCAAACTACTGAACAAGACAAAGTTACTATGGCAAAAATGCCTAAAGAAAATAGCATTAGTACAATAAATGTTACGGACTCTATATTATTTAATATACCCAATGCAAGCATTTCTGCAAAAGATGTAACATTAGTCTATGCACAAAATAGGTATTATATGATAGAAATGTTCGGCAAAAATATTCATGTTTTTGATGAGCAAGGAGGTTTTGTAAAGACCTTAAACAATGATAGTTTTACAGATTCGCCTACAGGAATAGCAGCAAGCCCTTCTAATAGCATAGTAGTAGCACAGGGCATACATTTAGCCTTTGCAAGTTTTGATGCTCAATACATAAAGGTTGGGCAGGTAGTGGCTAAATTGTCTAAAAAAACAGACAAGTTTTATACAAAATATGCTCCTATACCTTTTTTGTATAATACGTTTATTGATGAGGCTGCTACTTCTATTCTTTTACCTGTGTACCAAACAGATTTGCCAAGTTGGGAGGAAGATAAAGGTTATTACAACACGCCTTTAGTAGGTGTATTTGATACCAAAACAGGTAGCTTAAAGAAAACTTTTGGTAACTACCATAGTTCATATATAGCACATTATCCTACGCTAAATACTTTAAACAAAGTAAGTGTAGCTTTTAATCCAGAAAAAAACACCGTTTTTATAGGACAAGGAGCTACTGCACAAATCCAAGAATTTGATATAGAAGGGAATCTTTTGCGGTCTTTTGGGCAAGAAGGTAGTAAAATAAATACTGAATCAGTTTTGAAAAACGCACAAACAGGCGAAAATATTTATCCTAAGAATAACTATTTTGCAATGTATTATGACAGACAGGCACAGTTATTACAAAGGGTGTACTTTGCCTATCCTCCCAATACATTAAGTACACCAACGACCAGCATAGTCAATTTCCCTAAATATTTGCAAACCTATAAAGACGGAAAATTAGTAGCAGAAATAGGCTTGCCGTCTAATGTAATCACACCAATCATTCGGGCAGATAACACAAAAGTCATGATGTGTAAAGCAGGTGAGCAAGATAAAATCGTTACACTATACACTCTTTCCCCCTCAATAGCACAGCAATAATCTATCAGATAATAAAGCCTAATAGTATTATTTTGTGTAGCAAAAAGTCTTAGTAAAATTAGTTGTCTAAGACTTTTTGTTGATTGGAGTTATGATTTCTTTTTACAACCGTTTGAGCAAATCCATGATATTATCTACCACCAACTCAATGCCCATGTCATTGTCCAGATTTACGTTGAGTTTTGCAAAAAATTCTTCTTTGCTTACATCATCTATCAATTTTTCGTCCCAATTCTGTAGCATTTCATCAAAAACCCGTTTTGCATCTCCACCCGTACCCGCCACAGGGAATACAGGCACTCTGTCTTGGGCAGCAAACTCAAAAGTTTCATACGTTCCGCCTTCACCGCCCAACAAAATAACAGCTTGAGCATATTTTACCGACTCAATCCATTCTTTTACACCTTGTTTTATATGCTCTATACTACCACCTTTAAAAATTGGTTCTCTGTTTTCTGAAACCACTTGTGTAAGGCGTGAGGACAAACGTATATCTCTGGTTTTCAGTATTTTACTAAACTCCTCTGCTACCACATAATCCACACCTTCCCAACCTCCACAAACCAATTTGTAACCTTCAGAAGCTAAGGCATTGCCTAATATTTTTGTTGTTTTATACAAAACTTCGGGAATATTGTACTTGCCTGTTCCTACTACCAACACCGCCAAATCTCTTTGGTGCTTTTCTGCATTTTCTTTTATTTTTGCTGCAAGGGCTTTTTCTAATGCTTTAAAGTTCGTATCCAAATGAATTTGGCTGGTCAATACGTTCATATCGGCTATCAGTGCCATAAAATCACTCAATTTATACGAAATTTCCTCTACATCTTTTATTCTCTCCAAAATTTTGGTTGCTAAAGTAGGCTGTTGGATACTCTTAAACTCTTGGTTGAGTTCCTCTTTTTGTGTTATCCAATGATTGATATACTGTGTTTGCCCTTTTATATCATAAATTTGAGCATCTGGCAACACAATCGGAAACATACGGTCTTTGGCATCTTCGTTTTTCATTATTTCGGCAGCCTCAAACATACAGTATTCAGACCTAAGGTATTTATCACTAATGACCGTAATCACAAAGTTGCCTTTGCCTATTCTCTGCATAAATTGGCGGATACTGCCTCTATAATTCAGGTGGTCTTTATCTCTGGTTATCGTAAAACCTTTGGCACGTAGAGTTTCGCAGAGGCGGTTTACAATTTCTTCGCGTTGTTTGCCTGTTTCGCTGTTGTCGCCCCATGCGTAGGAGATGAATATTTCGTTCATAGAAAGGGATAGTTAAAAAGTTTTATACTGAAACTAAATTGGTTTTAATCTGTAGCATAGGCTTTAGCCTGTGTAGGCACAGGCTAAAGCCTATGCTACAGAAAATTCATTTTTGATTGAGTATATACGAATGAAATATAGCAAATAAGGGTTTGTTTTGGCAGCATAGGCAATAAATTATTTCCTAATGCAAGGTATGTTGTTTATTTTACTTACCCCCAATCTTTTATTTCACTTCCCTCTCTGTCTGGCGAGGGAAGTTTTTGACTTTTTAAGGTCAAAATTTATGTAAAATATTCTTTCTCCAAATGGAGAGGCAACTGAGTTGGAAGGCGTGGGTGAGGTTATAAAAAAAGAAACACCCCAAAATTGGAGTGTTACTTCCCATATTTCACATCAAACCTTAATTTAACCTTTTTAATGAAACGCCGTGCAACGGTTACTTGCTACGGTCTGCATTTTCTTCTATCGTTGTTTGCAAAAAGTTAGCAGGAACTTTTGCCTTTTGCATATCTAAAATGTAGGCATTGCTTTGTTTTTCTGCATTTTCTTCAATCATGTTGTTCAAGAAATTAGCAGGTAACTTAATGCCGAATAATTCTGTGTTTGCCTCCAAAGCTGCATTTTCTTCAATTAACGTAGTCAAGTTGAAATACGCTGTAGGAGGAATTGTGTTGTTTACAGTTACATTCTTTGCGTTAGCAGTTGTACTAAAAGTAACGAATAAGAAGGCGAAAATATATGTTATAGTTTTCATAAAAGTACCAATTAAATTTTTGTGCATTTGCTATAGTAGTTGCCAAAGGCGTGCCAAAAGGTTTAAGTAATTCATAATCAATACTTTAACTTCTAAGCTATTTCTAAAACTGTACGCAAACGAACAACTTTTTGCAATAAAGTGAACACTTTGATATTTGTTTAGGCGAAAATACGAAAATTTAAAATTTGCTTAAACGTATATACAAATATCAATTAAATTTCTTTAACGTAAAACCTGTTAAATAGGTTAGGTCTTTTGAAAAATTAACAAAAAACGACTATCTTTCATTAAAAATTTAGAGATTTTATGCAGCACTTACTCAAAAAAATAGGCTTTTTATGTGCATTCTCTTTGCCTCTTACCGTAGTTGTTGGTTATTATATGGGGGCTTGGTGGAATTATAGCAATATTGTGTACGTTTTCGTACTTATTCCTCTTTTAGATGAATTATTGGGGAAAGACCAGCATAATTTATCGCCAACCGAAGCCACTGCTGCCACACAAGACAATTTTTTTAATGCCGTATTGTATGCGTGGGTGTACGTACAAGTAGCTTTTTTGCTTTGGAGTGCCTACGTAGTAAGCACAGATACACTTTCTACGGCAGCTTATATTGGTTTTTGCGTTAGTGTGGGCTTGGTTACAGGTGGCGTTGGCATTACGGTAGCTCACGAATTGGGGCATAAAACAGCTTATTTTGACCGTCTGCACGCAAAAATATTGTTGATGACTGTTTGTTATATGCACTTTTACGTGGCTCATAATCGTGGGCATCATGTTTGGGTAGCCACCCCAAAAGACGCAGCTACGAGCCGTTTGGGAGAAAATTTTTATAGCTTTTGGCTAAGAACCGTAGTGGGCAGTTGGCAGGAAGCATGGGATTTGGAAAAAGAAAGACTACATAAAAAAAACAAAGGTGTTTGGGTTTGGGAAAATGAAATGCTCAAAGCAATGATTTTTCCTCTCTTGTTTGCTGGTAGTATTTTTGTAGTATTGTCTGTATGGCAAGGTGTTATAGCGTATGAATGGTTATTGTTTTTTGTTTTTCAAAGTATTATAGCTTTTTCTCTATTAGAATTGGTCAATTATATAGAACATTACGGTATTTTACGCAAAGAACTTGCCCCAAACAAATACGAAAAAGTCAATCCTTTACATTCTTGGAATGCGAATCAACTGTTGAGCAACTTGTTTTTATTCCAACTACAAAGACATTCAGACCACCACGCCAACGCCTTGAAACCTTACCAAACCCTCAATGATATGCCCGACAGCCCACAACTGCCCGCAGGTTATCCTCTCATGATTTTGACGGCTTTGTGTCCGCCTTTGTGGTTCAAATTAATGAATCCAAGACTGCAACAATGGAAAATGTCGCAACAAGTAGGTTGAGAAATGCTTGAATACCTACCTACGGACTGAATCCAATGCTATTAAGTTAAGGGATTTAAAATAAGCCCGTTAGGGCTGTTATCTTTGTAGAAAATGAATGATAATATTTTGTCAAAACCCCGTAGGGGTAGCATATATCACCCCTACGGGGTTTTAGCAGAGTACACTCACTCTTTTGCTACAAAGATGGCAGTCCTAACGGACTTAAAAGAATACAACTAATTGGTAATCAAAGGTTTAAAAATATTATATTCTTATTTTCTTAGCTTAATAGCATTGGGCTGAAGTCCGTAGCTACAGTTAAAAGCAATTTTAAGACATAAAAAAATCCTTTAAGTTGAAAATCAATCACTTAAAGGATTTTTTATTTATATTTTTACAATCAATTACGATTTTTTCACCAAACTTGCTGTTAAAGTAGCTTCACTTACTAAGTTACCAGCTACATACGCCTGTCCTTTCATCTTCGCAATACCTCTGCGAATAGGAGCTAAGAGTTGGCAGTCGAAAATCAATGTGTCGCCGGGGACGACCATTTTCTTGAAACGGCACTCGTCTATAGCCAAAAAGTACATCCAATAGTCCGCAGGATTTTCTACAGTGTTCATAATCAACACACCGCCTGTTTGAGCCATAGCCTCTATTTGCAAGACACCCGGCATAACGGGATTGTTAGGAAAATGCCCCATAAAGAAATTTTCATTCATTGTAACATTTTTCACACCTACGACTTTTGTACTATCCATATAAATAATCTTGTCGACTAATTGGAACGGATAACGGTGAGGCAATGCCTTGTAAATTTGGTTTACATCTAATACAGGAGGCAATTTGGGGTCGTACACAGGGGCTTGGTTTTGTTGAGCCACTTTGGTCATTACTTTCTTTATCTTTTTGGCAAAGGCTACGTTAGCAGCATGACCGGGACGTGCTGCCAAAATTTGTGCTTTCAAAGGTCTGCCGACTAACGCCAAATCTCCCACCAAATCCAATAATTTATGTCTTGCGGGTTCGTTGGTATAACGCAACTCTACATTATTCAAAATGCCTTCTTTGCGAACATATACTTTTGGTTTGTTGAACAACGAAGCCAAATAGTCTAATTCCTCATCTTTTACCACTCTGTCCACTATCACAATGGCGTTATTCAAATCACCGCCTTTGATTAAGCCTTTTGAGTGCAACATTTCCAATTCATGCAAGAAACAAAATGTTCTACAAGAAGCTATTTCTTTCGAGAAATGCGAAATGTCGTTGAGTGAGGCGTGTTGGCTACCCAAAACAGGCGAATTGTAATCTACCATGACCGTTAGGCGGTAGTCATTCAAAGGCAAAGCAGCTATCTCTACGCCTCTGTCGGGTTCTTCATAGAAAATACCAGAAGGCAACTCAAAGAAATTACGTGGGATATTGTACTCCTCTATGCCTGCACTTTCTAAGGCTTCGATAAACTGCACCGAACTGCCGTCCATGATAGGCGGTTCGGGTCCATCTAATTGGATAAGTACGTTGTCTATTTCTAAGCCTACCAAAGCAGCTAAGGTATGCTCTACGGTATAAACCCTTGCACCACTTTGTTCTATGGTCGTACCTCTGGACACATCTACCACCAAATCTGCGTCTGCGTCTATAGTTGGTCGTCCTTCTATATCAATACGTTGGAATTTGATACCATGATGAGCAGGTGCTGGGAGAAATGTCATATTTGCCCTCACACCTGTATGTAAGCCTACTCCAGAAATGGTAATGGCTTTTTGGATAGTTCGTTGTTTCTGATTCATTGCCAAAAAATCTTGCACAAAAGTAGGCAACTTTGGGGGATTTCCAAAATAGAGTTTATAAAGAACTTGTTTTTAGTGAGGGTAAAAAATGTATAATAAATAAATAATTGATTATCAGTAATTTACATCTTTATACATTTTTTACCATAACCTAATGTATGAATACACAGACTAAAGTCTATGTTACAAACCTTCATAACCTCTATTTATCAAATGTTTACTTATCCTTGTAAATCATCACAGACTTTTCGCCACTTGACCGCAAATAGCCTCGATACATACCTTCAGAATTAAACGGCATAGACAATTTTCCTTTTTTGTCTAAAATAATGCAACCACCTTCGCCACCTACTTTTACCATTTTGTTCATAATCACTTCATTACCAGCTTTTTCTACCGACATTTTTTTGTACTCCACCAAAGCTGCTATGTCCCTCGCCACTGTCCAACGTATGAAATACTCACCATGTCCCGTACAAGACACCGCACACGCCTCGTTGTTGGCATACGTACCTGCCCCAATAATAGGAGCATCGCCAACTCTGCCATATCTTTTGTTGGTCATGCCACCTGTAGAAGTACCTGCTGCTAAATTCCCGAATTTGTCTAAAGCTACTGCCCCTACTGTACCGAATTTATAGTTACGGTCAATTTCTACGCTGCCTGTGGTGTCTTCTTGGGCTGCTTTTTCTTTTTCTTGTGCCTTTTTAAGTTGTTGATACCTTTCTTCGGTATAAAAATAAGAGGAAGGCACTATTTCAATGCCTTTGCTGGCTGCAAATTTTTCTGCTCCTTGCCCAACCATCATGACGTGTTCAGATTTTTCCATAACGGCTATAGCTGCCGAAATAGGGTTTTTAATGGTCGTTACACCTGCCACTGCCCCTGCTTTGAGGGTTTTTCCGTCCATGACAGACGCATCTAATTCGTTTTTGCCTTCATTCGTAAAAACAGCCCCCTTGCCCGCATTGAACAAAGGCGAATCTTCTAAAATTTTAATGGCTGTTTCTACGGCTTGCAAACTTGTTCCGCCTTCTTTCAATACTTTCATGCCTGCTTCTAAGGCTTCGTTGAGTTTGTCTTTGTAGGCTTTTTCTTTGTCTGCGGTCATCAAAGCCCTGTCCCAAGTGCCAGCCCCACCATGTATGACTATCACTAAATTGTCGTTTTGTGCTACTAACTGCTTATTGATGAACAAGCAACATAGCACTACTAAAAAAAGAATTTTTTTCATGTGTTTGGATAAATAGGTGAAATTCAACTAAAAATGCTAAGAAGCTGTTTGAGTTAACTCCGTAGGAGTGAAATATAAACCCGCAATGGAATTGTCCTACGGAGTTCTTTTGTTAATTATCTCATAGATTTCTATAAATATTACAGCCACAATGGAATTGTCCTACGGACTTTAAAAATTAACTTAAACAGCTTCTAAGAAAAACTGTTGTTTTCAGCATTTTCTTAGCATCAAATATAACTATTCAGGAGAGTTGCCTTTAGGCTACTTGTCTGAATCATTCATTTTCCTTAGAATAGGGTTTGCAAACCCTACTCTAAGGAAAATGAATGATAAGAAATTAGTTAAAAAAATTAGAGTTTATGAATAATTTTTTGTTGTAGCCCCACCCAACCCTGCGAAACGTCGCACCGCCCACAGGGAGGGCTAAAAAGGAGTTATTCATAAACTCTATTAATTAAAACTTGTTTTTCCACATCATAGACTCCACAGGTTTGTCTGTGCGTTGGGTGTACTTGGCGTTTTGTTTGCGGTTATAGTAGTTCAAAATTTCGCCTTGCACCATAAAAAATATAAGTTGTCCGATAGGCATACCTGCATAGACTCTTACTTTTTTGGACACAGAAATTTCCAATGTCCACGTATTACAAAAGCCTACATCTCCTTTGCCTGCCGTAGCATGAATGTCTATGCCCAATCTGCCCACACTGGATTTGCCCTCCAAAAACGGCACGTGAGCATGAATTTCGGTGTATTCGGCAGTTACGCCCAAATACAGTTGGTTAGGGTGCAACACATAGCCGTCTTCAGGTATTTCAAAAACTTCAATCGGATTGTGTTTGCGGGCATCTAATACGTCTTCTTTGTAACACGCCAAATATTTGCCTAAATGCACGTCATACGAATTTGTCCCTAAATTGTCCGCAGCAAAGGGTTCTATAATAATAGTGCCTTTGTCTATTTCTGTTAGTATTTCTTTATCACTCAGTATCATGGGTTGGGGGTTTATTGACCTCATCCCCCAGCCCCCTCTCCATTTGGAGAGGGGGAGAGGCGTGAGTGTTAAATTTATGTTACTTGAACTCACTCTATTTCCTCTCCCTTTGGACAGGAATTTTTTGACCTTATTAAGGTCAAAATTGAACTAAAACCTCCCCTCTCCAAATGGAGAGGGGCTGGGGGTGAGGTTATTTTTTTAGCACTAATTGCCTTTCCCAAATGGGAAGGGTTGGGGTTTTACTATTTCGCAGCACCAGCTTGAGGCTGCAAATTTACATTCATTGTTTCGCCTGTGTGTCTTTGTTTGAAGAAAGTTTTGCGTTTAAATTCAAAAAATTCTCCTAAATAGGCTTTTCTTACGGTTTCGTTCTCTACCAATACTTCAGGAACATCTGCAATCAAGATTTTGCCCTCTGTCAAAATATATGCCCTGTCTGTAATAGACAAAGTTTCGTCCACGTTATGGTCTGTGATAAGGATACCGATATTTTTTTCTCGCAATTTATAGACAATGTACTGTATATCTTCTACCGCCAACGGGTCGACACCCGCAAAAGGCTCGTCCAATAACACAAATTTGGGGTTGAGGGCTAAGGTACGTGCTATTTCTGTCCGTCTGCGTTCTCCACCCGACAAGACCTGCCCCAAGTTTTTGCGTACATGCGTAAGGTTAAATTCCTCTAACAATGCCTCTACACGCCGTTTCTGTTCGGCTTTGGGTAAGTCGGTCATTTCTAAAGGAGCTAAGATGTTTTCTTCTACCGTCAGTTGGCGAAACACCGAAGCCTCTTGTGCCAAATAGCCCAAGCCTTTTCTTGCCCGCATATACATCGGCAAGGCGGTAATGTCTTCATTATCTAAATAAATATTGCCTTTGTTGGGGTTTACCAAGCCTACGGTCATGTAGAAAGTAGTTGTTTTGCCAGCCCCGTTAGGACCTAACAAACCCACAATTTCACCTTGCTCCACATGCACCGACACATTGTTTACGACTAATCTATTTTTGTACTTTTTGACTAAGTTTTCTGCCCGAAGTATCATGGAAATAATTGATAATTAGTAAGTTGCAAAGTTAGTAAATAGTTAGCAAGGCGGAGAAATTAGGGCTGTTGTTTTTTGTTAAAGTGCAAGGGTTATTTTTTCCATTTGTTCTTTGGAAACTTTTATTTTTATCGGCAAAGCATTGATTTATAGGCTTTTTAAGTAACATAAGAAAATTTCTTGTTGGATTGTTAAAATATTAAACCGTGGTATTGGGTGTTCATATAAAGAAGTATTTGTAAAATTGCTACGTTTTGTATGTAGATTTAAACGTAGCAAAAAATTAGGTTTGCTTAAAATTTCTACATGGAAAAAGATAGTTTATTAGTTCTTTTTGGTAACAAAATAAGAGAGGAAAGACTAAAACGTAATCTGTCTCAAGAAGATTTTGCAGAATTGACAGGGTTTCACCGTACTTATATTGGTATGGTAGAAAGAGCAGAACGGAATGTAACTTTATTGAATGTAGAAAAATTTGCAAAAGCACTACAACTACCCTTAAAAGACCTTTTAAACTTCGATGCTTCCTAAAAAAGAATTGATTACCATACAAGACAATGAACAAAAAATAAAAAATTTTTTGCAAGAAATTGTCATTGCTCCAAGAAAAAACATTGAAAAATGGGCAAAAGAAACAGGACAAACTGCAGGATTACGAATTGGTTATATTGGACAACATTTAGCTTCTTTGGTAGTCGGCATGAAAGGTACAAATACAGGTGCAAGAGGAAAAGACATCATAGATGGTTCAGAGGTAAAATCTTGTTATCGTATAGACCAAGTTGATACTTGTAAAGACTGTAAAAGAGGTGGTTATAAAAAAGAAGACGCAAGGGTTGTACGTTATGAAACAAAATGTCCTCGTTGTGGGTCGAGCAACATTAAACGCAATAATGATTCTAAGTGGCTATTTTCTATCAGAAATGAGGACGAGTATAAGGACTTAGTGAATAATACTGAAAGAATTATACTTGTATTGGGTGACTATCCCGAATTTGATAGCAAAAACTTTAACAAGTTACGTTTTCAAGTGTTTGAAATATGGGTTCAATCTGAAAGAAGTAAAGTTTTTAAACAAAGAATAGAATATTATTATGAAAAAGTTTACTTACCTGATAAACAAAGGTATGAGAAAAAAGACAAAAATAGTCCGCCTGCTCCTGAAAATTTTTATCCTGACAAAATACCTTTCTTTTTCTCCAATCCTGTACTAGTATTCTCTTGTATAATTGATGAGGAGAATAATATTAACATTGAAAAATATGTTCAGCCTCATACAGATAGAACAAGTGAGCCTTATATTTCCGTACCAACTAAATTATTTACCCCTGATGATATAAAAAAATATTTTATACAAATTGAAGATGATTTGTTCTTACCACTACTGAAAAATGGAAGAAGTGATTTAGAAAAATTGAACCAAGTTTTAAAGTCAAAAGAATTAAAAAAAACTAAAATAGTTGAATTACTACCATTTATTAATAAAAAAATTTGTGATAAAATGGTAGAATTAGGCTTTAAACCTGTATTAATTTCGGAAGATGATGATTAAACATCCCTTGTGGTTCTACTGTTTCCTTTACTCTTTCAACAATAATTTGATGATAGTTTTCATCTAATTCAATCGTAATAAACTGTCGGTTTAGAGCTAAACAAGATAAAGCAGTAGTACCACTTCCGCCAAAAGGGTCTAAAACTACATCATTTTCATTGCTACTTGCTTGTATAAGCCTTTTAATCAATTTCATTGGTTTTTGTGTAGGGTGAAACCTTTTCTCTTGATAAAAATCTATATCTCTCCATACATCTGTAATCCCCATTTGAGCATTAAAAGTTTGCGTTATTTTTTCATACGGAATATTAAATTGTAAAATCTCTTGTAACTTTTCCCAAAGTTCAAATGTAGGCACTTGTTCGCAAATATTATTTCCTGTATAAATACTCCACATTCCACCTCCATAACTGGCTACACCAAGAGCCTCATTTATTTCCTTTGAAGATAACTTTAATGCTTTTTGCCTTTCCTTTAATGTTTTTTTGATAAATGGCTTACTATCTTTTATGATAAACAAACAACTTTCTGTAACATTTGGAAACATCTTGTAATTCTTTGTAGCCCTACCAGAAACAGCACGCATACCTTTATCTATCATAATTTGTTGGCGAAGTTCTAAGCCTAATGTATCAAAATAAGGTACAAGCAGAGCCAATGTACGAAAATAACCAAATAAATAAAATGAGCCTCCTTTACGTAATACACGACTTGCCTCTGTAATCCATTTAATAGACCAATCTATATAATCTTGTTCAGTTCTCCATTGATAATCCCACTTTTCTCCTACTACTTTCCAATAAGGAGGGTCAGCAATTATTAAATCTACACTTTCATCTTCTATGAATTTTAGATATTCTAAACAATCTCCTAAAATAATATTTTGCTTCATTTTTTGATACGTTTTGTATGCAAATTTAATCAATAAAAAATTAATAACCAAATCTATTTTTGCATTCCTTAAGCAACCATTTATTTGCAGTTTCTCCTCTCTTCCGAATATAAAAATCTCCCCTTGCTTTGCTATTTTTGGCGTTGTTACCTCCTGTGGGTTTTTCTTTAATACGCAAAACTTGGCATAAATTATCTAATTGACTATTGTATGCACGAAAGACATATTAAAAAACCTAACTACCTCTATTCATCAAAAAAACATCTTAACATCAATAAAATATTCCACAAAGCAAATAATTCACCTCCCTTATTAGCCTCCATAATGTATTCATTATTAGCTTTATCAAATATTGTTAGTTGATACCAGTCGCCTTTAGCTGTATGTTTTTCTTTAAAAGCCATGATAGGATTCTTAGTAAAATTTGCTAAAAATGTTGGTCGTATCCTTGCTATATTTGATATATCTATGCTATTAATTTGATTATCAGTATTAAAGAGAATTTGACGAGTACAAACCAATGTCCAAGATTTTGTATTTACATTTGTAAAAAATAATGTAGGTATTCCACTCTTGCTAAACTCTAACTGTTTTGTTAAATAATTTTGCATTTCAATAGCAATATCCTTGAAGAATACAACATCATTTGTAGGCAACTTGTATTGTGTTGCTTTCCAGACTATTCTTCTAAAAATAAAATCATCTGTTTTTTGCATAGTTAATTTCGTATGAAGTTGTGTAAGTATTTGTACTTGCTAAATGCTAAACAAATAGTTACAAATTTACCTTAACTTTTTTACCATCACAAAAGTATGTCTTGGATTACCTCCTTCAAGAGAATACTTCCCACTCATTGTTGTATAGGCAAGAGAAGCATTTACTAATTCATAGCCTTCTGCATTGAGTTGGTTCAATATTTTTATAGTAGGAGTATAATCTTCATAAATTTCAGTCTTTTCTTTTTTCCATACCTCATCTGTTGCGGGTTGTGTGCCTTTGGTTACACGAATGGTTTTTGTTTTGTAATCCTCTATCACATCTACAATAGCATATTCCTCTGTTCTTGTGTTTTGGACAGAAGATTTTTGAATGAATGAGGAGAGAAGAATAGACAAAGCTACTATGCAAAATCCTGCGAGAATAATTGTGTTAGTTTTCATAGGGAGAACTGAATGTATGGATTTACAAATTTACCCTTTTCCCGCCAACCGCCATTCCTCTTGCTGTTAAATGTCGTTAAGGGTGTCATTTATCAACCGAAAATTGTTTTCCAATACGCTATTTGTTTACCTTTGTGCCAAAATTTAAGACAGGCAACATGAAAAAAAGGTATTTGTTATTTGTACTCTTATTATTATTGTCAAATTCATTGGTAAATGCCCAAACAGTCGTAAGTGGTATCATTAACAATTACGTAAGGGTTACGGCAATAGACGTAGCCAATAGCACCCTGACAGTAGAAAGCACAACGGGCATACAAAATTGTAGTATCATTCTCATCGCACAGATGAAAGGGGCTACCCTTTCCACTGCCAACGACACGACTTTCGGCAGGGTAAACAGCTACAACTCCGCAGGCTTGTACGAAAGAGCCATTATAGACTTTGTAGATGTGGGCAACCGAAAACTCTTTTTAAGACATAAATTAGTCAATACCTATAACGTGGCAGGGACAGTACAAGTAGTTACCGTACCCCAATACACCAGTATAGACATTACAGGCACACTACAAGGGAAACCGTTTGATGGGCAAACAGGCGGTATCATCGCCTTAGAAGCCACAGGGACGGTTACGGTACAAGGTATCATAGACGCAACAGGTATTGGTTTTAGAGGCGGAAAAGTAAATACCAACGCAGCTTGTAGCAGCAACGAAGCCTCCAACTTTGCCTACGACATTACTTTGAACAATGCAGGGCAAAAAGGCGAAGGCATTTTTGACCTCCCCAACACACAAGGCAGTGGCAAAGGACGCAATGCCAACGGTGGCGGTGGCGGTGCTTGTTTGAATGGCGGCGGCGGCGGCGGTGCAAGTTTTGGTGCTGGTGGTTTGGGTGGTCGCAGCCCTTTACATCTCGGTAATTCGGCATTGGTAAGTGGTATCGGTGGACACAACTTAGCCTATAACAACCAAAACCGTTTGTTTTTAGGTGGTGGCGGTGGTGCAGGCCATCAAGATAATTCAGCAGCAACAGATGGCGGAAATGGTGGCGGTATTGTCTATATTGTGGCTAATCAATTAGTAGGTGGCGGTATCATTAATGCAAGTGGTTTTGAGGCTGCCAATGCAGGTACAGACGGTGCTGGTGGCGGTGGCGGTGCAGGTACAATAGCTCTCAATATTACCAACAGACCTATTTTAGTGAATTTATTGGCAAGAGGGGGCAATGGTGGTAACAACATTGCGGTTGTGAGTGCAGCCAACCAATGTTTTGCAGCAGGTGGCGGTGGTGGTGGCGGTGCTGTGTTAGTCAATGGTAGTGCTAATTTAACAGGCATTACAGTAGCTTTGCAAGGTGGTGGTGCAGGTAGAATTACCAACATAGCCTCACAATGCTCTGGTACAACACATGGAGCTACGGCAGGCACAAACGGAAGTGTGATTGGCGTAAGCACATGGACAGTGCCACAAGGTACAACCGAACAGTTATTATTAGATATTACCGTTACTACTACAGCAGCAGCTTGTGCAGATACCCAACAGGGCTTCACAGCTACCAATATAGCAGGCGTAAGCTACCAATGGCAAAGAAATGGCGAGGACGTACCCAATGCCATAGGCGTAGGGTTCAATGCTACAGAGTCAGGTGTGTACCGTTTGCGTGCAAGTTTTGGTTGTAAAGTCTTTTTCTCCCCTAATTTCCCTGTCAATATCAAAAATACGCCTATTGCGTTTGTTATCGGCAATACGGTACAAGGGGTATGTACGGGTGGAACAGGTACTTTTTTACAAGCTACCCAAGTAGCAGGTTACACGTACCAATGGCGAAGGAATGGTACGAATGTAGCAGGGGCTACCAACGCCTCTCTTTCGGCTACCCAAACAGGCGAATATGATGTAGTTGTTACAGGTTGTGGGGGCAGTGCCACTTCTAATAAAATCAACTTAGTAGCTTCTTTGGCTACTACAGTGCCTACGATTGTGGGAATTTCGGCTGTTTGCCCCAATAATACTGTCCGTTTGCAAGTCAATAACCATATAGCAGGTAGCATTTATCAATGGCGTTTTAACGGCATAAATATCACAGGTGCTAATGCACCATTTTTAGAGGCTACACAAGTAGGAGCTTATACAGTAGCTAATTTGTCATCTTGTAATACAGATTTTTCTGCACCCTTCTTATTAGGTTTAGGCGAAGGAATTACGCAAGCTGTGATTGCAGGTAGCCCTTCTATTTGCCCAAATAGCACAAGCACCTTAAGAGCTACCAGAGCCGTAGGAGGTACATATATTTGGTTTAGAAATGACACCATCATTGCAGGAGCTACAACAGAAAATTTAGCCATTGGACAAGCAGGTCGTTATGTGGTACAAATTACAGATGCGTGTCGCAAAACCTATCTGTCTGCCCCATTTATCGTACAAACTACGACTATCAGTCAGCCATTTGTACGTGGGCAAGGCTTGTTGTGCCAAGGTCAAGCCCCATTGACTACGCCTCGTATTCCTAACTACCGTTACCAATGGTATCAAGGGGGAGGAGCATTACCCAATGCTACAGATACCATTTACGTAGCCAGAGCAGCAGGTAGATACACCGTAGAAGTAACAGATACTTGTGGACAAACTCGTATGTCGCCTATTTTCTTTGTCAATGACGATAACTTGGGCAATTCTACCCTATCTATCACTGCCAACCGACAAGTAGTATGTACGCCGAATGATAATATTAGAATAACTGCCAACACAGATGCCGTCAATGCTACTCTACAATGGCAACGCAACGGTGCAGACATTCCAAATGCTACAGGCAATATTTATACAACTAATGTAGCAGGTACTTATACCGTAAGGCTAAGAAATTCTTGTTCTACCTTAACTTCTTCGCCTTTGGTGATACGTCAAGGGACATTGCCCGAAGCCGTTATTACAGGGGCAAATACATTTTGCGTAGGCACAAGTACCATGTTACGTACCAATGCAGGTGATAATTTGAGTTATCAATGGTTTTTGAATGGTGAACCGTTGAACGGTGCTATCAATGCCCAAATTCCTGTCTTTACCGCAGGGTCTTATACAGTGCGTATTGTGAACGCAGATGGTTGTGCGACTGTATCGGCTCCTTTTGTTACTACCTTAAGTAGTGTGGGTACACCGACTATTAGCCAAAGCCGTACTATTTGTGTAGGCGACAGAGTAAATCTTTTTGCCCAAGCACAAGGGGCTGTAAAATATACATGGACTCCTGCAACAGGCTTAAACAACCCAAACATAGCTACGCCTGTAGCCACCCCTACACAAACTACTTTATATACCGTAAAAATGGAAAACCAATTTGGTTGTTTTGTAGAAAGGCAAGTGCGTATAGAAGTGATACCAGCTATTACGGCAGATTTTGAGATAACAACCAATACGCAATGTGGAGATAAAACAACCATAAAGCTAACCAGTAAAATTACAAATATCGAAGCCTTTGCAGATGTCGTATGGTCTATGGGCAACGGTGATACATTAAGAGGCACTACTCCGCCTATTTATACTTACAACCAAAGTGGCACCTACAGCATCACCTTAACCGTAAACAATAGAGTATGTAGCCAAACTGTTAGGAAGTCTGTAGAAGTAGAAAATTTAGACATGGGCAACGTCATCACGCCGAATGAAGACGGTAAAAATGACAAGCTCATCATAGACACACCGAATGAGGGCTGGAAATTGAAGATTTTTGACCGTTTCGGTAGGTCTGTTTACGAATCTGAAAATTATGATAACTCTTGGGGAGAGAGAATGCCATCAGGTACTTATTTCTACCAACTTGTTTCCCCAAAAAACAAAGAATGTACAGGTTGGTTACAAGTCTTATCCACGTATTAAAAGCTATTAAGTTCTGTAGCATAGACTTTAATCTTTGCTTGTAATATATTGTTAATCAAGTAATTAATTCACAGACTAAAGTCTATGTTACAAAATCTTAATATCGTGTATTAGATAAAAATAAAACCCTTTCTATCATGTTTCGAAAGGGTTTTTTCATAGTTAATTTTGTGTATGAAATAAGGTCAAACCCGCAGCAGGATTTTCTACTATCTTACCAATATGGTAGCCCTTATCTTGCCCGATACGGCGTACAAAGTCTGAAAAATAGAAAGCCAAAGAGCCTGTAAAATGAATAGGAAAAGCCTTTGGGTTGTCATACTTGGCTATGGCTTTGTCATAAAAATCAGTAAAACATTGTGTAATTACTTGGGCGGGGTATTCTTCGTGTCTGTGGTCAAACAAAAACTTACTGAATTGTGCCAAAAATCTATTCGGATAAGGCTTGGCGTACACATTTTCCAAAATATTGGCTCTGGTCAATTCATATCTTTTTTGTAGTTTTTCTGCCAAATGGGTAGGCATTTCTTCGTTCAAAAGGTCTTGCAATAATTTTTTGCCCATATACGCCCCACTGCCTTCATCGCCCAACCATACACCCAGTCCGCCTATAGTTCGCATGATTTTTTCTCCGTCATAAAAAGCTGAATTAGAGCCTGTCCCAAGAATAGCCACAATGCCCGCCTCTCTTTGGCACAAACTACGTGCTGCCCCTTCCATGTCGTCTGCCACAAAAACAAGGGCTTGCGGAAAGACATTTCGCAAGGCAGTTTGCATTTTTGCGATATTATGGTGTGTAGAACAACCCGCACCATAAAAATAAATCTCTTGTACGGGTGCAACAGGGGGAAGTTGAGGTAATAATTCGGAGTGAATAGAGTGTTGTATATCGTCTTCTGCCTGAAAAAAGGGATTGTAACCCACCGTTTCGGCTTGAATTATCTCTTGGTAAGGCGAAACATAACGCCATGATGTTTTTGTAGAACCACTGTCTGCAATAAGAAGCATAATATCATTAATTTTTCACAAAGGTAGGTGGCTACCAACAACTTTCCAAACGCTGCGACATACTCCGTACATCTTGAATGATTTGGAGTGAAAATCACGAACTATTGACTGATAAACAAAAAAATTTGACTTCAAAGCAATTTTTTCATAACATTAGGGCAAAATGTAAATCAACAACCCAATGGCGAAAATTCTGATTATAGATGATGAAAAAAGTATCCGTTATGCTTTGCGTGAAGTGCTGGAGTTTGAAAAATACGAGGTAAGCGAAGCAAAAGACGGCGAAGAAGGTTTGAACATGGTTTTACAAAACCAATACGATATAGTGCTGTGTGATGTCAAAATGCCTAAGTTGGACGGGGTGCAGGTCTTAGAAAAAGCTATGGAAAGTGGCACAGATGCCCAATTCATTATGATTTCGGCACATGGCAACATAGAAACGGCGGTAGATGCTACGAAAAAAGGGGCTTTTGATTTTGTATCTAAACCACCAGACCTTAACAGATTATTGCTTACTATTCGCAATGCTTTAGACAAATCTAATTTGGTGGCAGAAACCAAAACCCTCAAAAAGAAAGTGTTGAAAGGCATTGAAATTATAGGTGAATCTGCTGCTATTCGCAAAGTAAAAGACGAAATAGAAAAAGTAGCCCCAACAGACGCAAGAGTATTGATTATTGGCGAAAATGGTTCTGGTAAAGAGTTGGTAGCCAAAGGCTTACACTCTAAAAGTAACCGTAATAAGTTGCCTTTGGTAGAAGTAAACTGTGCTGCTATTCCGTCTGAATTGATAGAAAGTGAATTGTTTGGACATGAAAAAGGGGCTTTTACATCTGCTATTAAACAACGTATCGGCAAATTTGAACAAGCCGAAGGTGGCACTTTATTTTTAGATGAAATAGGCGACATGAGTCTTTCGGCACAAGCCAAAGTTTTGCGGGCTTTGCAAGAACACAAGATTACAAGAGTAGGCGGGGACAAAGAATTTAAGATTAATGTACGGGTCTTGGCTGCCACCAACAAGAATTTGAGAGAAGAAATCAAACAAGGACGTTTTCGCGAGGATTTGTACCACCGCCTTAGTGTGATTGTGATACAAGTGCCTTCGTTGAATGAACGGCGTGATGATATTCCTCTGTTGGTCAATAAATTTTTAGGCGACATAGCCGAAGACTACGGCACAGCCAAAAAAGGAATCACCGAAGATGCCCTCAAAGCCCTACAAGGCTTGGATTGGACAGGCAACATCAGAGAATTACGTAATGTGGTAGAAAGATTGGTGATTTTGTCGGGAGCTACCATTACGATAGAAGAAGTGAATAAATATGCGAAGTATTAAGTTTTTTGACCTCACCCCCTACCCCCTCTCCATTTGGAGAGGGGAATTATAAATACCATTTTTGAACTTAAAAGTTCAATCTTCCCCCCTCTCCAAATGGAGAGGCAACTGAGTTGGAAGGCGAGGAGTGAGGTTTTTAACAATTATTTCAACCAAAATCATGTTACACTACACCATTCAAGGCAAAGGCAATACAGTTGTGTTATTGCATGGGTTTTGTGAAAGCCACACAATATGGGCAGATTTTGCCAGACAATTAGCCACCACCTACCAAGTTGTTTGTATAGATTTGTCGGGTTTTGGGCAAAGCCCTTTGTTGGCTGTAACGCCCAGCATAGCAGCCTACGCCGTAGCTGTACATGAAACTTTGCAAGCCTTAGCCCTGCGAGAATATGTAATGATAGGGCATTCTTTGGGAGGTTATGTAACTTTGTCGTATGCCGAACAGTTTGCAGCAAATCTCAAAGGTTTTGGTTTGTTCAATTCTACGGCTTTGGCAGACAGCCCCGAAAAGCAAGAAAATAGAAACAAAGTGATAGCTGCCTTGCAAGAATATGGGGCAGAGGCTTTTATCAAAACTTTTTACTATAATTTGTTTGCTCCTACACACAAAGAAAAATTTGAGGCAACTATTCAAACTTTGATACAAGAGGGCAAACAAATTCCCACACAAGCCTTGATAGATGCGACAAAAGCCATGCGGGATAGGAAAGAACAGTTAGAGTTGTTACAAAATACACCTTTGCCTGTGTTGTTTGTGGTGGGTACGGCAGACCCTGTGATTCCGTACAGTGCAGTAGCTCCACAATTTGCCTTACCACAAAATACCATAGTTCATCTGGCTGCCTACGGACACATGGGTATGTTGGAAGCACCCCCAATAACTTTGCAGGCGGTTCGGCTGTTTATGGGGTATTGTTGGGGGCATGTATAGTGCAAGTTGCGTAGTCCCTATTGTAAAACAGAGTTTTGTCCAATGCTGTTCGGCTAAGTGTGTAAAATTATATATTTTTAATTATTTGATAATCAATTACTTATGTTTTAAAATTGCCATTAGCTATTCCATTGTGGGCAACGACATATTTTGCCCGCACTGGAACTGCTACGGCACTTCGAAAGATGAGAAAATGGCGTTACCATAACTATTTCGTGCCTACGGCACTTAGGCAGCCCCACTAAAAAAGCACTTTCTTAGGCGAACAGCATTGGACTAAAGTCTATTTTACAAAGTATTTCATCATGATTTTATCTCAAAGGCAATATGTTTTCAAACTCTACGGTTAAATAGACTAGTCTTTCCGTTATACTTTTTTGCGTAATTACGCTAATTTTTTCTTTATGTCCTTTGATTTTTCCTATTACTTCATAGTAAAAGCCCATAAAATGTTCTTGTTCTATTTCTAAGACAAAGCCACTTTGTAAATGTTGTGTATGAATAAGCCAATTTTCTGCCCTCACACAGACTTTAGAACTTGGCAAGGTAGCTAACTGTTGGGCAGTAAATATGTTTTTAAACAATGTAATTGGTAAAATATTTGTATTACCAAATAATCTTGCAACATACTCATTTTCAGGGTTTTGATAAATATTTTGTGCCGTATCTATTCTTATTACTTGTCCTTCTTGCATAATCACAATACGATTTGTGAGTGCCAACGCATCATAAATATCATGCGTTACGATAATAGCCGTAGTAGCATTTTCTTGCAACTCTTCCAATAAACTTTGTTTAATACTATGTTTCAGTCGCATATCTAAGTGGCTAAACGGCTCATCTAATAACAAAAGTTCTGGCGAAGCTGCCAAAGCCACCGCCAAAGCTGTGCGTTGTTGTTGCCCACCAGAAAGTTCGGCAGGCAGTTTATTGGCACAAGCCTCCAACTCAAACCTTATTAAATAATTGTCAATAGCCTTTTCATAGTCAGGATTGGTTAAATGGCGTAAATAGTAACCAATATTTTCATTGATTTTATGGCGAGGCATCAGTTGAAAATCTTGTTGCACCAATTTAATAGCCTTGTGTCCTGCAATGAGTCGCTGGCTACGTCCTTCAATTTGTTGTCCTTCAAAATAAATTTCGCCTGTGGTCGCATCGTCTAAACCAGCTATTAATCTTAGCAAAGTGCTTTTTCCACTGCCACTTTCGCCTACTATCCCAATAATTTCGCCTCTTTCTACCTCAAAAGAAACATCTTGCAAGCCTATAGCTTTACCATACCACTTACTTACTTGATTGACTTGTAACAACATATTTTAGGATATTTATAAATGCAAGTTAGTTACTATTACTGTAGCTACAGACTTCAGTCCGTAGAAAACTGTTGTAGAAGTTATTAAGGTCTGTAGCATAGACTTCAGTCTGTGCCTATAATATATTGTTATTACACAGACTAAAGTCTATGCTACAAAATCTTAATAATGTCTATTATATAAAACAAAAATGGCATCTTTTCAGATGCCATTTTGTTCAAACAGTAAACTCAATAAGGGGTGCAAATGTTATACTCTTTCTTTTTTGCCACCACCCTTCACTTTCATTATGTCCTTAATACTGTCGTAGTCGCCATCAACGTCTATTTGAATCTCTTGGAATCTACGCTGACCTGTACCCGCAGGAATCAAGTGACCAACAATTACGTTTTCTTTCAAACCTACCAAGTGGTCTGCCTTACCTCTAATAGCTGCTTCACTCAAAACTTTTGTAGTTTCTTGGAAAGACGCAGCTGAAATAAAGCTCTTAGTACCCAAAGAGGCTTGTGTGATACCTTGTAAAGTTGGTTGAGAAACGGCTGTTTGAGCATCTCTCACTTTTACTAACTTTCTGTCGTTGCGTTTCAAGTAAGAGTTTTCATCTCTTAACTGGCTCATACTCACAATCATACCGGGTTTCATTTTTGCAGAATCACCGCCTTCTAAGACAATTTTCTTATCTAAAATAGCATCATTTGCCTCTCTGAATGTGAATTTGTCCACTACTTGTCCCAACAAGAACATTGTATCTCCCGGGTCGACAACTTCTACTTTTTGCATCATTTGGCGTACAATTACTTCAAGGTGCTTATCGTTAATTTTTACACCTTGTAAACGGTAAACGTCTTGAATTTCTTGTACCAAGTATTCTTGTACTGCCGTAGGACCTTTGATAAACAAAATATCATTTGGCGAAATAGCACCATCAGACAATGGCATACCTGCTTTCACAAAATCATTTTCTTGTACCAAAATCAATTTAGCCAAAGGCACCATATATTTTTTCTGTACGCCGTCTTTAGACTCTATGACAATCTCACGATTACCACGTTTTACATCACCGTACTTCACATAACCGTCTATCTCTGTTACAATAGCAGGGTTAGATGGGTTACGAGCCTCAAACAACTCTGTTACACGAGGCAAACCACCAGTAATGTCTTTTGTCTTAGACAAGGCTCTTGGGATTTTCACCAATACCTGACCTGCACGGACTTTCTGACCATTATCCACCGCTAAGTGCGCACCTACAGGCACGTTACTGCTTTGGCGGTTGCCGTCATCTGCCAAGATTAGTAATGTTGGGTTTTTACGGCGGTCTTTAGTATCTATAATAACTTTTTCTTTGTAGCCTGTCTGTTCGTCAAGTTCCTCACGGTACGTAATACCTTCTTCAATAGCATCGTATTCTACAACACCATCATATTGCGACAAGATAACTGCATTGTAAGGATCCCAGAAACACAATTCTTGTTCTTTTTCTACTAAGTCGCCTTCTTTAATTTTCAAGAAAGCACCATAAGGTACGTTATGAGCAATCAAGACTTGTTTAGTTTCAGGGCTAACAATACGCATTTCCGCAGTACGAGCCATGACAACAGGTAGTTGAGAACCATCTAAAGAAGTGGTTACAACCGTTTTCATTTCTTCAAACTCAATTTTACCACTGAACTTCGCCTTGATAGATGAATTTACAGATACGTTACCCGCAGCACCACCAGCGTGGAAGGTACGGAGAGTAAGCTGTGTACCGGGTTCACCGATAGACTGTGCAGCAATCACCCCAACGGCTTCGCCTATGTGCGTCATCTTACCTGTAGGCAAGCTACGACCATAACACTTACCGCAAATACCTTGACGAGTTTCGCAAGTCAAGACAGAACGTACTTCTACTTGTTCGATACCAGCCAATTCTATTTGCTCACCCATGTCTTCGTTAATTGTTTCGCCAGAGGCTACAATCAATTCGTTAGTTTGTGGGTGATAAATGTCATGCACCGAAGTACGACCAATAATTCTATCTATCATTTTCTCGATGATAGTATCTTCTTGTTTAATAGCCTCCATGACTAAGCCACGCAAAGTACCACAATCTACCTCTGTAACTACTACGTCTTGTGCTACGTCCACCAAACGGCGAGTCAAGTAGCCCGCATCGGCTGTTTTCAAGGCAGTATCCGCCAAACCTTTTCTTGCACCGTGAGTAGAAATGAAGTATTCCAATACGTCCAAACCTTCTTTAAAGTTAGACAAGATTGGGTTTTCAATAATCTCATTACCAGTACCTTGCAAGTTTTTCTGCGGTTTCGCCATCAAGCCCCTCATACCCCCTAATTGGCGAATTTGCTCACGAGAACCCCTTGCCCCAGAGTGCATCATCATGTAGATAGAGTTGAAACCTTGGTCGTCTTCAGACAACTGTTTCATCAATACCTCCATGAGTTTGGTATTTACCCTTGACCAAACGTCAATGACTTGGTTATATCTTTCGTTATCAGTGATTAAGCCCATATAGAAGTTAGACAATACAGCTCCTACTTCTTCTTTAGCTTTTTCTATTAAGGCTTGTTTTTCATCAGGAATTTTGATGTCAGACAAACCAATAGACAAACCACCTTTGAAGGCTGTTTGAAAACCTAATGATTTGATGTCATCCAAGAATAAGGCAGTACGAGCCATACCTACAGTCTTAAACACCACCCCGATAACTTGTTGTAATTTCTTCTTCGTTAATTCTTCGTTGATAAAACCTACTTCTTTAGGCATCACTTGGTTGAACAACACACGACCCGCCACCGTTTCGATAATTTTCGTAACCAATTCGCCATTGGCTAATGGTTTGCCATCTACTTTACCTTCTTCTAATACTACAGGTACACGCACTTTAATCCATGCGTTTTTGTGCAATTTCTTTTCGTTCAATGCAATGATGACTTCTTCTGGAGAATAAAAAGTAAGTCCAGAACCTTCCACAGGTTTTTCAGGCGTTGGTTTACGTCCTTTAGACAAGTAATACAAGCCCAAAACCATGTCTTGCGAAGGTACGGTAATTGGCGTACCATTGGCAGGGTTCAAAATATTATGCGATGCCAACATCAATAGAGAGGCTTCCAAAACGGCTTCATGTCCGAGTGGTACGTGAACCGCCATTTGGTCACCGTCAAAGTCGGCGTTGAAAGCCGTACATACTAAAGGGTGCAACTGAATAGCCTTACCTTCTATCAATTTTGGCTGGAAAGCCTGAATACCTAAACGGTGCAAAGTAGGGGCACGGTTTAGCAATACAGGATGTCCTTTCAATACGTTTTCTAAAATATCCCATACTACAGGCTGTTTTCTATCTACAATTTTCTTTGCAGACTTCACCGTTTTTACAATACCTCTCTCTATCAACTTACGGATAATGAATGGTTTGAACAATTCGGCAGCCATGTCTTTTGGTAAACCGCACTCGTGTAGTTTCAATTCAGGTCCTACTACGATTACAGAACGACCAGAGTAATCCACACGTTTACCCAACAAGTTTTGACGGAAACGACCTTGCTTACCTTTGAGCATATCCGACAAAGATTTTAAGGCTCTGTTACCATCAGAACGTACTGCATTGATTTTACGAGAGTTATCGAACAAAGAGTCGACAGCCTCTTGCAACATACGTTTTTCATTACGTAAAATTACTTCGGGTGCTTTAATGTCTATCAGACGTTTCAAACGGTTATTACGAATAATTACTCGTCTGTAAAGGTCATTCAAATCTGAAGTAGCAAAACGACCACCGTCAAGAGGTACTAATGGGCGTAATTCTGGTGGAATTACAGGCACCATACGAATCACCATCCATTCGGGTCTGTTTTCAATTCTTGTATTGGCAGAACGGAAAGCCTCTACCACTTTGAGCCTTTTAAGAGCTTCAGCCCTACGTTGTTGCGAAGAGTCTGTAGCTGCTGCATGGCGAAGTTCGTAAGACAATTCGTCGAGTTTTGTGCGTTTCAACAACATTTCCAACGCCTCTGCTCCCATCTTCGCAATGAATTTGTGAGGGTCTTCGTCATCTAATAGTTGGTTTTCTCTCGGCAATTTCTCTACAATGTCCAAGTATTCGTCTTCTGTCAAGAAGTCCATGCGTTGCACACCGTCATTTGCCTTGATACCGGGCTGAATCACGACATATCTTTCATAGTAAATCACTTGGTCAAGTTTCTTGGTAGGCAATCCTAACAAGTAACCAATTTTGTTGGGTAGAGAACGGAAGTACCAGATATGAGCCACAGGAATAACCAACTGGATATGCCCCATTCTCTCTCTACGAACTTTCTTTTCCGTAACCTCAACGCCACAACGGTCACAAACAATCCCCTTGTAACGGATACGTTTGTATTTTCCGCAATGACATTCCCAATCTTTCACCGGTCCGAAAGTTCTCTCGCAAAACAAACCGCCCATTTCAGGTTTGTAAGTACGATAATTGATAGTTTCGGGTTGAGTAACCTCACCATGTGATGAGCTAAGAATAGACTCTGGAGAGGCTAAACTAATGGTGATTTTCGTGAAATCTGTATTGATTTTTTTGTTCTTCTTGAAAGCCATTAGACGTGCGCAGTTTACTGTTTTGAACTTGCAAAGTTACAAAAAACATTTTCTCGTGCTAATTATGGGCAGTTTTTTTTGGTAAATTTTTTGTGGTAACAGCCTTTTTCTTTGCTAGGCTTTCCACTAAAGTCATTGCAAGCCATTTGTCTGATAACCTCGAAGGTATTAGGCAAATAAACTCTCATTGCCAAAAAACTAATATTTGTTAAATCTAAATAAAAAAAAGGCTTAATTCCTTAAAATGTAAGGGTTTTCGAGGCTTTTACTGTTTAAGTAACTACTAAAAATTTCGATTTATCTAAAAATTCTTACTTTTGTAACTACAAATAGACTGTATTACTCATTTTACCATGACTAAGAAAATCATTATATATTCTCTGGCTTTTTTGGCAATGGCTGGTTGCCGAAGCCTCCCCAAAACAGCCAAAGATTACTTTGAACAAGCTAAGTATGAGCCTGCTTTGGGAGTTTACAAACAAATTGCTGGCATTAAAGCTGCTACTGCCGAACAAAAAGGCAATGCAAACTTTATGATAGGCGAATGTTACCGCCTCTCTAACCGTGTGGCATTGGCTCTGCCTTACTACAAAGCTGCTATGGATTTGGGCTATACCAACAAAGTGGCTGAATTGCCGTTTTACTATGCCCAAGCCCTCAAAGCCAATGAAAAATATGATTTGGCTGCCGAACAATTCAAGTTATTTGCAGAAAATACGACCAATAATGATGACAAAGTGGCTATTGCAAAAAGAGAAGCTGCGGGTTTAGCCATTATCAGAGGGATTTACGAAACAAAATCTTTTACTACTATCAAAAACTGCACAGGTATTAATACGCCTGATGCCGAATTTTCGCCTGCTATTTTGCAAAAGAAAGTAGTGTTTAGTTCTTCAAGACGCAAAGAAAAAGTTTTTGAAACCAACGGACAAGGTTTTAATGACTTGTACGTTTTCAACTTTAAGGACTCCGCTAATTGTCAAGGTGATATTGTGCCTTTCTTTGGGCTAAATGTTAATGCGTATTATTCACATGAGGCTTGTCCTACGTTTTCGCCAGACGGCAAAACCATGATTTTTGCCCGCAGCAACAAAGGCGAAAAGAAAGAGGCAATGAAAGAAGTAAAACTCTTTAAATCTACTTTCAACGGTACAGAGTGGGCAGAACCTGCGGTATTATCGCCTATTTCTAACGATACTTTGAGTGGTATTTGGGACTCTAACCCTGCTTTGTCGCCAGACGGCACAACTTTATACTTTGCCTCTAACCGCAAAGATGAAAGTTTTGGTGGCATAGATATTTTCAAAGCTACAAAAGATGCCAACGGAGGTTGGGGCAATGTTCAGAACTTAGGAAAACCGTTTAACACCGAAGGAGATGATATGTTTCCGTATATGTCGGCAGATGGTCGTTTCTTTTTTGCTTCAGATGGTCATGTGGGCTTAGGTGGTTTAGATATTTTTTACTTGGACACGACAAAAACCAAACAAGCTGATGGCAGTTTAAAAACAGAATTGGTAGTTCGCAATGCAGGTAAACCAATGAACAGCACCGCAGACGACTTCGGTATTGTCTTTGGCAATAAAACAGACGGCTATTTTACGTCTAACCGTAGCACAGACGAAGCCAAAGGTGATGACGATATTTTTGCCTTCAAAAATGACTCTATTTACCAGAAAAAAGTTACTTACTATTTGCAAGGTATCACGTATGCAGAAGACGAGTTGGGCAAACAGCGGATTTTGGGTAGTGTAACTGTGGTATTGAAAAATGACAAAGGCGAAACTATAGAAAAAGTTGTTTCTACGGAAGAAGGTAAGTTTAAATTCCCTAAACCTGTGGCGGTTGATGCAAAATTTGAGTTGGAAGGCGAAAAAGGTGAACAATTCTTGAAACGAAATCTTAACTATAACACAATGGGCAAAGGCGTAAAAGACATTACAAAATTGCCTAAACGTGAAAATGAAATCTACTTTGATACTTTATTGGTGTTGAGAGAAAACATTTTCAAGAGAGTTGATGAAAAAACAAAGAAGGTGATTGTACCTGAAATTGAAATTTTGTACGACTATGACAAAGCTGATATTCGCCCAGATGCAGCAAAAACTCTTGATGAATTTTATGATTTCTTGAAAGATTACTTTGCTGAATACCCCACACAGGTATTAGAAATGGGTTCGCATACGGACTCAAGAGGTAGTGATAAGTACAACCAAAAATTAGCACAAAGACGTGCCGAATCTGCCGTTGCTTACTTGGTGAAAAAAGGTATTGCCACAGACAGAATACGTGCTAAAGGTTATGGCGAATACGAACCCAAAGTAAAAAATGCAAAAACAGAAGCACAGCACCAAGCCAACCGCCGTACTACTGTAAAAATTATTAAAGGTTAATTCATTAAACTGATAGTTGTACTCAAACCTATAAGGTTTTAAAAAACCTTATAGGTTTAACTTTTCGAACATGAATCCACGTATCTACATTCGCACTGCCCTCCTAACAGGTATGCTCACAGGCTTAGTTTGCTATTTGTCTGTTTTGTTGTTTTATCAAATAGGTATGCAGCCATTGGGCAAACATTTTTACTTGTTCATGCCTATTTTTGCTATGGGTTTTACCTTCGGCATTACCTATTTTAGAAATTACCAAAACGGAGGAGTTTTGACTACTTCACAAGGTTTATTAATGGGTTTGGTAGCCAATTTCTTAGCCTCTACGTTTTATGCCACGACCCTGTACGTCTATTTGCAATATGTGAATGATGAAATTTTTGTGAGCCACCTCAAAGATTTACAAAACTATTTCATACAAAATAAAGATGCTTTGATTCAACAAACCTCCAAAGAAGCCTACGAAACACATTTACAATCTCTACCATCTGTAACAGTTACCACTAAAATTGCAGATAATTGGCTGCGTTGTTCTATTTTGGGGCTGTTTATTGGTGTGGCTACGGGCTTTTTCTTGAGGAAACAAGAAAAGGCATAGAACGGCTCTCTATACAGTTACAAGTAATTGATAATTAAGACTTTCCAAGTCTTGAAGACTTGGAAAGTTTAAAACTTTGCTCATAAGGTTGATACCCAATGACTATTTTTACTTAATCCTCTCTCGGCTGTTTACGGTCTGCGTCTGCCATACGCACAATTTTCGGGTGAAACTTCGCCAAAATGCTTACCAATTCCTCTTGTGCTTTCATCACTTCATAAATGTCTTTGTAAACCATTGG
>CANGYA010000024.1 GCA_947457925.1 Cytophagales bacterium
CACACCCCTATAAGGTTGGTTTGCACATCAAAGTAGAAAAAGAAAATCATTATGTAGCAAAGGAACAATTCATGCTTATTCTGTGGATAGCTACGGTAGTTACGATGGCTGCTTTTTTTCTTTACAACTTATATATTTACTTCATTTTCAACGATTTAACTTATTTATATTATTTGGTCATTGTCTTGGGAGGTATTATTTACATCACAGGACTCAATCATTATTTCAATATCTTCTTGCCATTTCGTTTGTTTGATATAGAAGTAAAACCCAACGGCAATGTCTATTGGTTTGACCTCAATCAAGGATTTACGAATATTGGGATTGTCTTAGTTATAGGAGGTTTTATCCAATTTACCCGCATTTACTTGCGACTTTACTGGCATTTTCCGTTTTGGAATAAAGTTTTGCGTGTGGTGCTGTATATTTTTAGTGGAGTGCTATTGGTAGATACAGTCATTACGTTGAGTGGCATTTATTATTTGGATAACTTTATTGCTTTTGCAAGTAACATTACGGTTGTGCTTATCATTTTGCTGCTGTTGTATATAGGATTGATTAGTTGGCGGAAGGGCTATAAACCTGCTCGTTACTTTTTGTTAGCAAACTCCGTTCCGTTGCTTGTTATGATGTGTTTGGCTGCCTACTTTGCCGTCTATAAATTTTATGGGCAAGGGGCAGTTTTGCTACCTAACTTGGCTATTTTGTCGCAGGCTCTTACGTTTGCGGTGGCGTTGGTGGCTCGTGTGAATACCTTGAAAGAGGAGCTGCAACAAAAAGAAATGGAAGCACAAGTCTTGCAATCGGAAAATGAGCAAATGATTTCTCGTAACCAATTTATTGAACTTGAAAATGAGTACATCATGGCAGAAATTCAGTTAGAAAAGAACCAAAAAGAAGAACTACAAGCAAAGTTAGAGGCAAACCAAAGAGAATTAGCCTCAAATACTTTGTATTTGTACCAAAAAAATGAACTCTTGATGAATTTGCAGAAACAAATAGAGAACTTATCTCAAAAAAATTTCCCCCAACACAAAGAAGAACTCAAAGACATTAAGGCAAGCATTAAGAACAGCCTACAACTGGAAACAGATTGGGAGAAATTTAAACTACATTTTGAGCAAGTTCACCCCAATTTTTTCAAAGATTTATTAGAAAAACACCCCAACCTCACCAACAATGAAATACGGTTGTGTGCCTACTTTCATATCAATTTGACTGCCAAAGAAATTGCCACACTACTCAATATCAATCCTGAAAGTGTGCATCGTGCAAAAAACAGATTGAATAAGAAACTCAATAATCAGCCTGAAAATTAAAGACACCCCATACTTAATTCATGTAACACCAAAATACACAAGCAACATAAGAAATCTTTTGTAGGCTTGTGTATTTGGTGCTTTAGTGTCCTTCTGTTTGTTGCTTTTTAGGTTTTATGGCTTGTTGTCTATTTTTTGTCTGCCTCCTAACAGCCTTTTTTTAGCTTGTCTATATTTTGTCTATATGCCTTTTTAGGAAATAAACCGCCGAAACCACACTTTTGTCGTGTCGTTTCGGCACACAAGTCGGCTGAAAGTAAATGACATTTAACAGATTTTTAAATTTTAAAAAGCTAAAAAGATGTATCATTCATCAACCAAAAATTTATTTGTAGGCTTATTGCTTACTACACTTTTATTCTCTTGTTCAGAAAGTCCTACTCCTGTTGCAGCTACAGTAGTAACAGCCACAGACTTTGCAGCTACGCAAAAACCAGCGACTTCTGTAAAATATACATTATTTAACCAAAGCAAATTTACAACTGCATTGGCAGAGGGCGAAAATCAAACGTGGGATTTCAGTGCTAACAAAGCCAGCACAAGCAATGTCCTAACAGTCAATTATTTAGCTCCTGTAAGCAATACAAGTTTCAAGACAGCCACCTATGCAGTAAAGTATGTGAGCAAGGTTTTGAATTTAGATTTGACATTGACAGACCACTACGAAATTGCTACAAATGGTTTGTATGATATAGGTTCACAGATAGAAGCAAAGCCTGTGCCTTTGGGTAACGGTGTTGTGCTAACACCTGTGGGCAATGAAAGTGCATGGACTCCGAAATTACAAGTCCTTAAATTTCCAATCACTTACAAAGACAGCTACAGTGCAGAAAGTGTCTTGAAAGAGAGTTTTAAATTGACTGTTCCGCCATTTGGTTTAACAGACGCACCTACAGACCGAGTAGGTACGGTAAAGAAACAAACACAAGTAGTAGGTTGGGGCAAACTCATTTTACCAAGTGATGCGAATGTAGTAAGCAACGAGGTATTGTTGGTAAAAACGACAGCTACATTTACGTACAATTATTTGTTAGGTGGTAATACTGCTCCTGCTGCTATCACAAGTGCTTTAGGATTAACACAAGGCGAAAGTACAACAAGAGTTTTTTATGAATTTATATCTAAAAGTGGTGGTAGCATAGCTTCTATTAACTTTGAAGCTGACGCAACGGGCAGACCAAAATTCCCTCCTTTTGAGGCATATTACAAATCAAAATAATAATCTTTTAATTTTCAATTTTTATCATTATCACGTATGAAAACTATTTTTTCTTATACAGTTATCTGCTTTACACTTTTATTGGTTGCGTGTTCTTCGAGCAGTAAGGACAATGTAACGCCAGATGTTCGTAGTACAATCGTGGACAAATATTGGTGTCCAGAGATAACAGGTTTGCTTGTTTATTACTTTAAATCTGATGGCACTTACCAACAGTCTTTAGAAACAGATAAGGCTACACCTATTGCTTATGGCACATGGACTTTAAGTAATAACACACTGAAGTTAGTCGACAAAAGTGGGGCAGGTATAGATACAGACATGACTGTAAAAAATTTAGCTTCATCTTCTGTAACTTTTGATACCATTTTAGGTGATTTTGCCTATAAGATTTGTAAATAAAATAATAGTGATTCAATAGAGTTTATGAATAACTCCTTTTTAGCCCTCCCTGTGGGGAGGGTTGGGTGGGGCTATAGCAAAAAATTATTCATAAACTCTAATTACTTCAATTATTCTTTAACCCTTTTTAAATCAAAACGACAATGAAAAAAAGTGCAATGTTATTCATGGCTGGTGTAGCTATAGTAGGTTTGGCAATGGCAAATGTGGCATTTAAAAGCCCAAAAGAAGATGCTCAATTAACTATCATCAACAAAACAGACTCGGATATAGACCATATTCATTTTATCTTTAATGGACAAGATTCTGGTGATGTCTTGGACGGTGGTAAGTTTGATATTTTACACCCCGGAGAAAGTGAAACTGTAGAGTTTGATTGTAGTGTGGTGGGTAATAAACTAGTAACTGTAAAACTAATTTTTGAAGATGGCAAAACGTATTCTTTTGAAGATGACGTATGTGAGGGAGATTTTACATGGGAGATTGTAGATGATGGCGGACACAAAGACTAAGCACAGTCTAAAAACTAAGTTTTGATGAAAAAACTTGTGGGTGTGTGAATTAGCAATTTAATCGTAGGCTTTTAGCAAACATCAATAAACTTAAACCTAAGTCCCTTAACTTTTGTGTAGCATTGAATCATCAATTCAATGCTACGTTTTTTTGAGTAGTAGCCTGCTATATGAGCAAAAAAGGTGTAATCTTTTGAAAAGATTACACCTTTAGCATTACATCTTTAAGACTAGCAAAAGGTTTATGTCTTTCAAGTAATTGAGAGCTATTTATTATCTCCGTCCACTTGTTTAATATATAATTCAATAGCCCCTGTCATAGATGGGGCATTAGGTTGCGGAGCTAAAATGTCTAATATCAAACCTGCCTCTACTGCGGCTTTGGCGGTGGTTGTACCAAAGGCTGCAATGCGTGTACCCTCTTGCACAAAATCTGGGAAGTTGGTAAACAAAGACTGCACACCTGAAGGGCTGAAAAACGCCAATACGTCATATTTTACCTCTTTTAAGTCGGACAAGTCGCTGGCTACGGTCTTATACATAATAGATTCTGTGAATGTAAAGCTATTTTTCGCCATGAATTGCGGAATATCGTCTTTCCGAATATCCGAACAAGGGTATAAATACTTTTCAGTTTTGTGTTTCTTCATTATTTCTATCAACTCTTGGGCAGTTTTTGTGCCTGAAAATATCTTGCGTTTACGTATCACAATATACTTTTGTAAGTAGTTGGCGGTTTGTTCGGTTACACAAAAATACTTCATTTCAGCAGGCATCTCTATTTTCAATTCCGCAGCTATTTTAAAAAAACTATCTACGGCATTTTTACTAGTAAAGATAATGGCAGTATGGTCGAGTATGTTTATTTTTTGTTTACGAAAATCTTTTGCGGTCAGCCCTTCCACTTGTATAAAAGCACGAAAATCTATGGTAAGATTGTACTTTTTCGCTAAATCATGGTACGGAGATTTATCACCTTCTGGTTTAGGTTGTGTTATCAGGATACTTTGTACCTTTTTGAATCGACTCGAATCTGTATTTACTTGCACGGTTGTAGTATTAACGGGCGTAATTTCTTTTGACATAACAGTATGACCGTAATAAATTGGGCTACAAAGATAGGAAAAGTTTTAGATATAAGAAAAAAGGTACTAATTCTGTGGCACTTACATACGAAAAAAAGTACACCCACGAATATTTCAAGGATTCTTGGAGGCGGTAGAGCATCAAAAGGGTTTGTAAGGCAAATAAGAAAACTACAAAATATTTGAGAAAAACGGCTGCTCCGTCTATCTGTATGGCAACTGTAGCTACTAAACTTGTAACTAATAAAATGACAGCCATGATGATTTGAGAAATGACCATCATTTCTTGAAAGTGCAAGTTGAGTAGGGTTTTGTTGTTGTAAAGCACCCCCATGAGCCAAATCATTCCGTATTTGCCCACTACCGACAAAGCAAATACTACAAACAAGAAGAAGAATTTAAGTAATTCACTGCCTAATAAAGTAGTGTTGATAACAGTAAAATTGTGGGTGTATTCATGCGAACTCACTATGATTGTAAAAGCTACTGTAACGCCATAAAAAACCATGTACCAAATAAACTGCGAACTTTGCAGCCTTTTGATTTGGGTACGAGCCTGTAAAAAGTTGCTGAAGTTTCGCCCCCATTGCGACCATTTGAACAAGGGCAAATGCACCGAAGAAATTAGAGCCACCAACGCAAACGCAAACAAACCCGCCAAGCCGAATAAATTTTTTGATAAGCTGTAGTTCCGCAACAAGATGCCTTGCTGTTGAACTTGCTGTGCAAGCAAAGGTTTGGTATAGGCATACAAGGTAATGTAAGTCGTAGGTGCTTGCTGAATGGCTTGTACTTGGTAGTAGGTGAGTTGTAAAATGCCATTACTTGCAAATTTTTTGTGAAGGCTATCTACACTAAAATTACTGAATTGTTTACGCCCAAATTTATAAATAAATTGATTGTTGATAAATAAACACGCAGCAGAGTCGCCTTCTATGGCTAAATTTAAGCCTTTATACACTTCTTTTTGAAGATTAAGGTGTACTTTGTTTACGTTACTATATAACTCTTTGAAGTAAGGTAAATAAATTTTAGAAGAATAATCATATACAGTCCATTCTTCTGCCAATGAATAAATAAAAAGGTCATTGGCACGGTTGGCTTGGGCAAATGTGAATAGGGGGAACAAGCAACCCAACAAAAGAAATAAGGCTTTTTTCATGCTACGTATAACTAAACGCAATTAGCCTCCAAAGATACAATTAAATTATGACTACGATAGAAGTATTTTTAGCAAAGGTTTTGTACTTCCAAAGAAATTGATATATTTACGTATTGTTACGATTTTTTACTTGCGTATGAGAATATTCTTAGGCTATTTGATTGCCTTAATGATACTAGGTAGTGTACCCTTATTAGCACAAACTCCACTTGTCTTACAAAACAAGGCGGACAGCTACGAAGTGAAAAATTATTTAACTGTTTTACAAGATTCAGCTAAAAATATCCAATTTGAGCAGCTTCATCAGGCATCCTACCAACAAAGATTCAAGCCATTTACCAACAAAGTATTGGGTTTTGGCAATTCAAGGTCAGCTTTTTGGCTACAGTTCAAAGTAAAAAATATGACTAAAGAAAGATGGGTAATAGCTATAGAAAGGGCGTACATAGATTCATTAAGTTTTTATCAGGTTGATAATCAAAATAATGTAGTGATTAAACACGCAGGTTTAGTGTTACCCAAAGAGAACAGAGATTACAATATCAACTACTTTGCCTTTCAGTTAAACATACCACAAGATAGTACAGCCACAGTCTATTTACGCATAGCCTCGAACAAAACCATGACTTTACCTATTAGTGTGCATACAGAAAGTACATTGGTAGAGTTAAATGGAAACCAAAAATGGTATAATGGTTTGTTTTTTGGTGGAATTTTATTGCTAATTTTATATAATTTGGGTACTTTCATTGCCGTAAGAGAAAGAATTTATCTACTTTATATTATCTATACTTTTTGTGTAGCTACCCAATTAGCCACTTTAGGAGGTTTCTCTTACGAACATATTTTTCATAAATTCCCGACTATCAACCTCTATGCAACCATAGTCTATATTTTACCTCCTATTGCTTACACTGTTTTTCTTATTCATTTTTTGGGCTTAAAAACCCAAAAAACTATGTTGTACATACAATACAGTTTTGTAGGCGTTTATATTTTACTACTGCTTGTGGGACTTACTACTTTGTTTCACCCCAGCATGATTAGTGTATTAAGAGTTACCATTTTTGCACACTCTTTCACTATTCTAACAATGGCTGTTATGCGGTGGCGACAAGGCTTTGCCCCTGCCAAATATTTTTTAGTAGCTGCCACAGGCTTTTTGTGTATGGTTTTGCTCGTTATCATGAGAGATTTAGGACTTGTGCCTATCAATATATTTACCTTGTATGCCACACAAATAGGTAGTATTTGGGAAACTACTCTTTTGTCTTTTGCCTTAGCCGAAAGAATTTACGAACTCCGCAAAGGGAAACAACAAGCCGAATTGGAGGCTTTAAGGGCTGTAGATGCTCATGCTAAATTAGTAGAAGAACAAAACAGGATTTTGGAAGAAAAAGTAGAAGAAAGAACCAAAGAACTGAAAGATGCCAACCAAGAAATTGAAGTACAAAATGAAGAATTAAAACAACAACAAGAGGAGTTATTAGCTATTAATGATGCTCTTGAAAAACAAAAGAAAACTACCGAAGAACAAAAAAGACAACTTGAAGTTACTTTTGCCCAACTCAAACAAACCTCTGACCGTCTGAATGCGAGTATTCGGTACGCCCAAAACATACAACAAGTTGTATTGCCAAATAATGATGAGCTGTTGGCGTTTTTCCCTAATTTCTTTGCTATTTATCTGCCCAAAGATATTGTTTCAGGAGATTTTTATTGGTTCAAACAATTAGGGCGAATTGCCGAGAAAAATGATGTGATGACAGACAAAGAGCAGCGTATTTTGGCGACTATCAAACAACGCCTTATTTTGGATTTGGGAGAAGAAGAACAAACCACCACCACTACCATACGACCCACACAAGGGCATACCTACGACAGAGCCATACTAATCGTGGCAGATTGTACGGGGCATGGCGTACCGGGGGCTTTTATGACAATGGTCGGCAATACCTTATTGCATGAAATCATAGAACATTCTAACATGACCAACCCCGCACAAATTTTACAGTTTTTGCACTTAGCCATTGTTGAGATTCTGCACCAAGAGGCAGGGCAGAATAGTGACGGAATGGATATTGCGGTTTGTTTGTTTGAAAGAAATGTAGATACGGGGCAAGTCCGTTTGACTTTTGCAGGGGCAAAATCCTCAATTTATTATACAGACGGTGAAAATGTAACTCGGTTGGTAGGTGATAAAATGTTTGTGGGCGGAAAAACATCAAAGGCAAGAATTTTCGAAAATCAACAAATTTTATTGCCAAAAGGCGAAAAGGTTTATCTTCAAACAGACGGTTTTGCAGACCAAAATAATAGCCAAAGAGATAGTTTTGGTATCAAAAATTACCAACATTTATTAACTACACTCCAAGAATTTACACTTGACGAGCAGAACAATCTACTCCTACAGTCCTTACAACAGCATCAGGGCTATGAACCACAAAGAGATGATATTACGGTGGTAGGAGTTGAAATTTAAAGCAATAAAAAAAACCTATAAGGCTTTTTAAGCACCTTATAGGTTTTTTTATTATTTTAGAAAACTATGTTACATTCCAAAGGCATAGTAATACACACTGTTAGGGGCTGTTTCGTAGATACCTTCTAACATGACACCACCTCTTTTGTCTTTCAAAATGTTGTTAATATCATCAACAGATTTTACCGTTTGGCGGTCAACTTTTGTGATAATAAACCCTTCTCTCATGTCTGTATTCATTCGGATTTTTCCACTTGAAATGTCTTTTACTTTTACGCCTCCCGAAACATTGAGTTTTTTAGCTGTTTTTTCGTCAATACTTTCCAACTCTACACCTAAAACGTCTATGACATTATCAGGAGATTTTTTCACGACTTCCTTCTTGTTATCTCTGTTTTTCAAGGTCATGTTCAAAGTTTTTTCTTTGCCATCTCTCAATACAGTGAGTTTTACTTCATCGCTGGGTCGTTTTCTGCCTATCATTTCTTGAAGTTGCGGTACGGTTTTCACAGGCATTTCGTCTATTTTTATGATAATATCTTTTTTCTTCACACCACCATCAAACGCAGAACCATTTGCCATTACGCTGTCCACATAAACCCCTTCTACAATGTTTACGTCCATTTCACGAGCCAATTCCGAGTTCATATCTCTAATCGTAATTCCCAAAAAGGCACGTTGTACTACACCAAATTTGAGCAAATCTTCCATTACTTTTTTCACAATATTCACAGGCACAGCAAAAGAGTAACCACTATAAGAACCTGTTTGCGAAGCTATGGCGGTGTTAATCCCTACCAATTCGCCTTTGGTGTTTACCAATGCACCACCACTGTTACCGGGGTTTACGGCTGCATCTGTTTGGATAAATGCCTCAATAGGCGGAAGTCCTTTTCCATTACGGTCTTTGGTACGTAAAATATTGATATTACGGGCTTTGGCACTCACAATACCTGCCGTAACCGTAGAGGTCAGGTTAAACGGATTACCAACTGCCAATACCCATTCGCCTATTTTTACGGCATCAGAGTTACCCATCATGACCGCAGGCAGTTTTTCTGCCTCAATTTTAATCAAAGCCAAATCTGTAGAAGGGTCTGCTCCTATGACTTTCGCCTTGAAACTGCGATTGTCGTGCAACGTAACCGTTAGCTCATCTGCATTGTCTATAACGTGGTTATTCGTTACGATATAGCCGTCTGCACTTACAATCACACCTGAGCCTGTACCTACTTGTGGCGAAGGCATGCCGTCTTCGCCTCCAAAAAAGTCATCTCCAAAGAAATCCCTAAACGGATTCATTTGCATAGAGGTAGCAGCCTTTGTTTGTGCAGCTTTGATGTGTACGACTACATCTGTAGTCTTGCTGGCTGCCTCTACAAAATCTTGTGGGGCTGCCGTCATGCCTGCCGAATGATAAACTTGTGGCTGGGCTTGTTGGAAAATCACAGGCTTGTTGTCTTCGCCTACATATTTGTATGCTCCTACGCCTACTACGCCACCTACAGCAGCAATAGCAAAAGTCGAAATAAGTTGCTTGAACATAGTGGTAATGTTTTTATTGAATGTTAGAAATTTTATTTGTAACATAGACTTTAGTCTGTGTGTTCAAAGAGTAATAACACAAGCTAAAGCCTATACTACAATCTTTCAATGAATTGTTTGTGAAATGTTTTTGAAACACAAACAAATATACTGCAAAAGCCCCGTTAGGTTGCCGTTTTGTCGTTAAAGATTGTTAAGTATTTGATTAACAAATATTTGCAAAATTTCACTTTAATTAAAAAACTGACATTTTGACATTTTTTAGCTTTTTGAGGCTAAAAAATGCAGGGCTAAACGGTAACTTTCTAAGCCAAAACCACAAATTACACCTTTACATTTGGCACTTAAATAACTATGGTGGCGATACGTTTCTCTTGCATAGACATTAGAAATATGCACCTCGACCACAGGCGTTGTGATACCGCCAATGGCATCGGCAATGGCAATAGAAGTATGTGTGTACGCCCCCGCATTCAATACAATCCCGTTGTAGGAAAAACCTATGGCGTGCAGATGATTGATAATTTCGCCTTCTATATTGGACTGAAAATAAGAGAGTTGTAATTCGGGAAAGTCTTTTTGTAAAAGGCTAAAGTATTCTTCAAAGGTTTGTGAACCGTAAATATGTGGCTCTCTTTTGCCCAATAAATTAAGGTTGGCTCCGTTGATAATGGCTATTTTTTTCATAATTACATTTCTTCAAAAACATCTTCTAAATTGACTTTTAATTCGGGAAACAAAAACGAAGTAGCCGTATCTTTATCGTTGTAAACGGCGTGTAACTCATACTTTTCATTGACCAAAACAAACTGTTGAATGAGTTTGTCCATTGGAAAAACAACCCAATACTCCACTACACCTGTTTCTTGGTAAAGTGCAAATTTATCTTGTAAATCTATTTTACTGCTACTTGGTGAAAGAATTTCTATGATAAAATCTGGCGAACCATTGCAGCCTCTTGTGTCTAATTTTCCTTTATCACAAACTACACACAAGTCGGGTTGTACCACAGTAAATACATCTTTGGCTTGGAGTTCGGATTTTTTACGATTGTAAAGCCTTACATCAAAAGGGGCTACAAAAAGCTGACAATGACTTTTGTAGAAAAAATTACCAAATTGTCTGGTAATTTCTACAGCTATTTTTTGGTGATACGCATTAGGGGCTGCCATTCTCTTAATGTACCCCTTCAACAACTCTATTCTTTCTGAAAACTGCCATGTGAGATAGTCTGCATAAGAATATTGCTGGCTCAAATCTAATTGCTCAAGTGTGTTTATCATAGCTTGAATTTATTTTTTTTCTGAAAATAATCAAATAATGAGTTTATGAATATTTTTATTAAGACCTCACCCTACCCTCTCCATTTGGAGAGGGTTCTATGGAATTATTCATAAACTCTAATACCAAAACTTCATTTCATATTTTAGCAACCTACCTAACAAATATAACAAAAAAATGCGTTGATTTGTGTTATCAAACACGCAATAGCTATGCACTTATTTGGTGAAGAACCACCCAAACCGCCCAAAGAGAAAGAAGTGGCAGAAACGCCATTGATGAAACAATACAATGCTTTTAAGAAAAAACACCCCGAAGCTATTTTGCTGTTTCGGGTGGGAGATTTTTATGAAACTTTTGGCGAAGATGCCATCAAAGCAAGTAAAATCTTGAACATTACTTTGACTAAAAGAGCCAACGGAGCTGCTGCTTATATAGAATTGGCGGGTTTTCCGCATCACGCATTAGACAACTACTTGCCGAAACTTGTGAGGGCGGGCGAAAGAGTAGCTATTTGCGACCAATTAGAAGACCCCAAAATGGCAAAGGGCATTGTGAAACGAGGTGTTACAGAATTAGTTACCCCGGGTGTTTCTTACAATGACAATGTGTTGGAGGTACGCAAAAACAACTACTTAGCTGCTTTGCATTTCACCAATCACGATACAGTGGGCATTGCCTTGTTAGATATTTCTACAGGTGAATTTTTGGCTGCACAAGGCGACAAAGAACACATCAACCGTTTGATGCAGAGTTTTCAACCTTCGGAGGTCATTTACAACCGCAAGTTTAGGCAGTTGGTAGAAGATGAATTTGACCAACAATTTAACACTTTTGCCATAGACGATTGGGTGTTTCAGTATGATTATTCACATGAAAAATTGACTAAACATTTTGGTACGGTCAATTTGAAAGGCTTTGGGATTCAGGATTTAACAGAAAGTATTGTGGCTGCGGGGGCTGCTATGTACTACTTAGAAAGTACGGAACACCACGAAATTCGCCATATTACTGCTATCAGTCGTATTCAGGAAGAACGGCACGTTTGGTTAGATAAATTTACGATTCGCAACCTCGAAATTCTTTCGCCCCAACAAGAAGGCGGTGTACCTTTGATAGACATTCTCGACCATACCGTTACACCTATGGGGGCAAGGTTGCTGCGAAAATGGTTGATTTTACCCCTCAAAAATTTGGTAACTATCCAAGAAAGATTGGATTTGGTCAGTGCCTTTGTGCAAAATGAAGACCTTACCGACCAACTACTAAAACCCCTGAAACAGATTGGCGATATAGAAAGGCTTATTTCGAAAGTGGCTGCGGGGCGTATTAACCCCAGAGAAATGAACCATTTGAAAAGGGCGTTGAAAAATATTATTCCTATTCAACAACTTTTGACCTCACCCCCAACCCCTCTCCATTTGGAGAGGGGGGCTAATGTGCCTGAAGGCACATTTGAAGAAAATGCTATCATTAAAGAGGATAGCATGATGAAAGTAGCAAAAGATAAAATAGCAAAAACTTTTACTACTTCGCCAGAAAAGTGGAATAAACTGAAAGAGTGGGCAAAACAAAATCGCAAAAACCCAACACCAACAGAAGATGTTTTTTGGGAGGCAGTACGCAACCAACAATTAGGAGTAAAATTTCGTAGGCAACACGCCATTGAGGATTTTATCGTAGATTTTTTATGTGTAGAATACCAATTAGTAGTAGAAATTGATGGAGGCATTCACGAAACTCCTGATGTCAAAGAGTTTGATGCACTACGAGAAGAATTATTGGTTACGCTGGGCTATACTGTTTTGCGTTTTACTAATGACCAAGTTTTAAAAGATATTACTCAGGTCATTCAAACTATTCAAAACTTTATTACTAATAAGAAACAAGAAAAAGTAACTAATCCTTTCATTCAGACAAGACTAAATGAATCAAATCAAACGAAGTTTGATGAACTAAAAAAGGAAACAGTGTTGCCAACTCCCCCTCTCCAAATGGAGAGTGGCGGGGTGCGTAACTGGCTGGGGGGTGAGGTCAAAAAACTCGCCACCCAACTCAACCCTTGTTTGCCTTTATTGGAACAAATAGAAAAAACATTGTTAGAAGATGTGCCTTTGGTGGCAAATCAGGGCGGATTGATTGCGGAGGGCATTCATAGTGAGTTGGACGAGCTGCGTAAAATTGCGTACAGTGGCAAAGAATATTTGGAAAAATTGCAGCAAAAAGAGGCAATGACTACAGGCATTACTTCGCTGAAAATTAGTTACAACAATGTTTTTGGGTACTATATAGAAGTGCGGAACACGCACAAAGACAAAGTTCCGCCCAACTGGATACGCAAACAGACTTTGGCAAATGCCGAAAGGTACATTACCGAAGAACTGAAGGTTTATGAAGAAAAAATATTGACTGCCGAAGATAAAATTAAAAGCATTGAATTTCAGTTGTTTACGCAGTTGATTGAGGCAGCTAAACAATTTATTTTGCCTATCCAACAAAATGCAAGGGTGTTGGCAAAGTTGGATTGTCTGTTGTCTTTTGCGGTGGTAGCTAACCAAAATCATTATTGTAAGCCAATCATCAATGAAGGTACGGCGATTGATATTAAAGAGGGCAGACACCCTGTCATAGAAAAACAACTGCCTATTTCAGAAGAATATGTGCCGAATGATTTATTTTTAGATACTGATAATCAACAAATTATCGTAATTACGGGACCGAATATGGCGGGTAAATCTGCTTTATTAAGGCAAACTGCTTTGATTGTGTTAATGGCACAAATGGGCTGTTTTGTTCCTGCAACTGTAGCGAAATTGGGCTTGATAGACAAAGTTTTTACAAGAGTTGGGGCTTCGGACAACTTGGCAAAAGGCGAATCTACTTTTATGGTAGAAATGACCGAAACCGCCAGCATTTTGAACAATTTGAGTGAAAGAAGTTTGGTATTAATGGACGAAATAGGCAGAGGTACAAGCACCTTTGACGGCATTTCTATTGCGTGGGGCATTGTCGAGTTTCTGCATAACCACCCAAAGTACAGGGCAAAAACCTTGTTTGCTACGCACTACCACGAACTTAACCAATTAGCCGAAGAACTACCCAGAGTGAAAAACTTTAATGTGGCGGTAAAAGAATTGAACAACAAAGTGATTTTCTTACGGAAACTAAAGGCGGGAGGCAGTGAACACAGTTTTGGTATTCACGTAGCACAAATGGCAGGTATGCCTCGCCAAATAGTCTTGCGTGCCAACGAAATTTTGGCGTATTTGGAACAAGACAAAGTACGTAACCACACCGAAAACCCTTTGAAAGAATTGCCTCGCCCTATGAATGTGCAGGTTTTTGAGGCAGCAGACAGCAACTATTTGGCAGCCAAAGAATTAGCAAAAAAAATAGACATTAACACCCTCACCCCGATTGAGGCTTTAATGAAATTGAATGAATTGATGAAGATATTGAAATAGCAAAATGATACAATTCCCCATCAACCTCACTCTCTACGGTTTTACGATAGACACCCATTTAGTAGCCGAAGGCTTGGCTTTTTTTATTGGTTTTCGGTATTTTTTGTACCTAAGACGCAACACTACAGACACTATTTCTATGTCTAACCGCATTTCTATCTTGATTGGGGCAGCATTGGGGGCTTTTGTAGGTTCGAGGTTGGTAGGAAGTTTGGAAAACCCCGCAGGTTTTGACCCAAATAACTGGGAGGCTACGGTTGGGCATATTTTTGGCAACAGAACCATTTTAGGGGGCTTGTTGGGCGGAATTTTTGGGGTAGAACTCTGCAAAAAAATCATTGGCGAAAGTCATTCTTCGGGAGATTTATTTACTTACCCTATCCTCTTGGGCATGATTATCGGGCGGATAGGCTGTTTTTCTATGGGCGTGTACGAGTCGACTTACGGCAATGTAACCACGTTTTTTACAGGTATGGACTTGGGAGATGGACTGTTACGCCACCCTATTATGTTGTACGAAATTGCGTTTTGTGTATTGCTCTGGTTGTTGCTGTGGGGACTTTCGCAACGCTATGTGTGGGTAGCTGGCGGAAAATTCAAGGCTTTTATGCTTGCTTACTTGTTTTTTCGGTTGTTTACGGAGTTTCTGAAGCCCAAAATGAACCTTGTGGGGGAGCTGAATGCGGTGCAGTTGGCTTGTTGTGTGGGGGTGGGGTACTATGTGTGGGGGTTTTGGAAAAGTAGGAAGGGAGTTTTTGAGAGGTAAGCAATGGATAGTTTACAAAGGAGTTTTATATGATATAGAACCAAAGGTAAATAATTATAGTTTATATTCTAAAATAGACAAACTATTTTATATCGTAATTCTTTTACGTACATTTATTATATCTTTGTAAGGATAAATTGATTTATACAGTAAGAAATGAGCCAATATAATTTCATCAAGGAAATTGCAAAATATGGTTTGCAAAACGACCAAGAAAGTCTTTTGAAGACTTTGATGGAACTTATTGACTATTCCAAACAACATAACAAAGGGCAGTTTGCTTTGCAACTACAATCTATTGTAAGAGATAGCCGTAACAAACAACAACTTAATAGTATTAGTAAATATGCTTATTTGAAGCATACTAGCGAGGAAGATAAAGACATTAGTGAATTTATAATAGAAAAGCTAACTTCTGAATTCCGTTTTGAAAATTTAGTTTGCGAATACCATGTAAAAGAGGAATTGAAATTGTTTGTTCAAGAGCATTTGGCGATAGAAAAATTACAAAAATTTCAGCTTCCTGTAGCTAATCGTATTTTACTTTATGGACATTCAGGTTGTGGAAAAACATTAGCTTCTTATGTGCTTGCAGGAGAATTAGATAAAACAATGTTTGTAGTAAATTTAGGAGCTATTGTGTCGTCTAAACTTGGTGAAACAAGTAAAAACCTATCTAAAATATTTAGAAAAATAGCAAGTGAGCAATGTATCATTTTTATAGATGAGTTTGATGCGTTAGGTAAAGTACGTGATTATAGCCAAGACCATGCTGAAATGAAAAGAGTAGTCAATACATTACTTCAATTATTTGATTATTTACCACAAGAAAGTATTGTAATAGCTGCAACTAACTATGCAGAAGCTATAGACGAGGCTTTGTTACGCCGTTTTGATGTAAAAGTACACTTTAGCCTGCCTAAGTTACCTCAAATCAGAGAGCTAATTGAAAAAACTCTATACTCTGGTAGTTTTGTCTTTGATAATATTAAATTGGCAGAAAAGATAACAGAAAACAGCGTAGGTTTATCTTACTATGAAGCACAAAAAACCCTACTAACAGCCATGAAACGTAGCTTAATGAATAGACAAGAAAATGCACCAATGCCTATTCTTATAGATACAAAATTGTGGGAGGCATTGGTGCAACAAGAAAAAGTAAATAAACAAACCTTATAATTCTATATCCAAATCTGTATTGATTTGTGTAATAGCTTCTGTTTTATTAATTGCTTGCATTTCTTCATATAAATTATTTGAGCTTCTACCTTTTTCGGTAATTCTTAGAACAAGAGAAAAATCTACTTTTTCTTTTGAGTATTTCTCCATTTGTATTTCATCTATTAAGCCATGTACTTTTGAGTTAAGAGCTATTTGTAAAGTATTATTCTCATTTATTAAAGTTTCTTTTTGAATTGTAAATGACAATTTTTGCACATTGCTTAGTATTTTAGCTTTATAGTAATAGTCTTGAGACCAACTTAGATTTGAGTTTATTTTGAATTCTTCAGCTCTTGCTCTATTAATTCTCTCAATAGATAAGTTTTTTACAAATGTAAATGCTAAATGGATAGGACAGTATGCTAGTTGATTTTCATAAATAGGCTTAACTTTGAAGCAAAGTGTGGCATTTACTTCTAAAATCTGTTTACGTGCTGAATTTGTTAGATAAGCAGGAAAATGAATAGGATATAATACTAATTTTTTTATTTCTATACTGTCTTCTAAAATGTAAGTAAGTTCATTTTCGTTAGAATCTAAGCATTTTTCTAAATTAGGTAAACCATGTCCTATGATATTTTGTATAGGGATATGTAAATCATCAAATTCAGAAGGAGGTTTAGTACCCCAAGCAGATTCAGCACTATTGATGAGCAAAGCCTTAACTGTTTGCATATTAATAGAAGGATACTTATGTAAAATCTGAGCAGCTAAATTAGCAACTAATGGTGTGGAGTAGCTTGTACCTATTTGTTCGCAAAAACCATAACGAAGTTCTGTATCTATTACAGTAAGTGCATACTTACTAATAAGCCCATTTTTATCATAGTCGCCACCATAATGTACTAAGTCTGGCTTAAATAGATGTTTATTTTTCTGATATAACTTAAGTTCCTCAAAATTAATATGGTATTTTCGAGAGTAACAAGCTGGATTTTCTTTTCTGATAGACTTGCCTGCATCAAACAAAGTATTATCATTATTTTCTGCCAATGCTCCAACCGTAAGATTGTTTATAGATTCAGATGGAGAAGCTATATTTGCGGATAATTCAGCAAAATGAAAAGGGTATTCAGTTTCTCTAATCTTATCTGTGTTATTTCCAATACAGATACAAAGCAAAATATCTAACTCAAATGCTAGTTGGTCTAGCCAATACGCATATAAAGATTGGGCTTCATTAGTGTTTTTTATATAGTCAGTAATAGTTAAAACAAAAATCTTAGCACCATATTGTTTATGTGCATCTCGAATAGCTTGAATAATTGTTTGAGCTGATATATAAATATCATTACTAGAATCTGCTATTTTAATTGATAATAATTTTGCATGATTTTTTAGCTTAGTAGCTGATGTTAAGAAATCAACGCCCAAAGCTGCTAATGCCGCTACACTTGTGCCATGTGATACATTATCAATAAGAGAGCTATTAGAATAAGTAAAGTCAAACTCACTATTATTTTTATTAACGATAATATCTTTTAATGGTGTTAAATTACTTATGCCTGTATCTATTATGCCTATAACAGGTACATCATGCTGTACTTCTATTTCAAAGCCAAAATCTTTATATGGTGTATTTTGTTGAGAATATTTAGTAATAACACTACGTATAGCATTCACATTACACACAATATCAAAATTTTCTAAAATTTTTTGTAAATCTTTTTGAGATATATTTAATACTTCAATGACTTCATTAATAATTTTATAGTCTATTTTTTTTGTACGCATAAACTCTAATAACTCCTTATACAAGGAAACCTCAATATCATTGGCTAATTCTATATTATTTACAATACTAAAGTAAGCACACGCCAAAATTTGATGTGTTTGAGGTAGTTTTTCAAAATATAAAAAGGAAAACTCTTTTATATAAATAAACTCTTTAGATTTTATATTATCTAAACCATTTTTAATAAATTCTTGTAAGATTAGTATAAAATCTTTAAATTTAACTTTATTCTCTACAACAAATAACCCTTGTGTATTAAAGTTTTCTAACTTCACAGGTGATATTCCATATTTTTCACGATACTTTTTTGATAAATCTGCATTAAAGGTATCAAAAAAGTATAGATAAATGTACTCTATCCTTGTTTTTATATTTAAACTTTTATCTCTATTATTTTCTCTTAAACTTTTACTTTTTTCATATTGTTCAAGATATTTCTTATAATCATCTCTTAAAGGGTAATAGTTTTTCTCCTCCTCTTCTTCTTTTATGCCTCCAAAACGAGAAAGTTGTGTAAATTCTATTTTACCATTAATAGAGTTTTTGAACAGTAGATGTGGTAACTTTTCCATAGCTTATGATTTTTTTGGGTTGATAAGGGAGTAATTAATTTATTGCAAATTAATAGATTTTAATGTTTTAAATATATCACAAATAAAACTCTTATAAAGAAAATTCTAATTAGTATATTGTGCAAATCTAAAGTAAAAATTTCTTACTATTTTATTAATAAAGTATTTTTACACAATCAAAGTAGTTAATAATCATTAATTACATAATACATTCCCACCAATGGAACGAAACTACACTTACTACGACTTCACCCTCAGCCTCTGTTCAACTTGTCTTCGCAGAGTAGATGCCAAAATCATTTTTCAGGACGACAACGTGTATATGCTCAAGAGATGCCCCAAACACGGCAGCGAAAAAGTATTGATAGCCACAGACATACCGTATTACAAGAGCATCAGAAACTACAATAAACCTTCTGAAATGCCCCTGAAATTTAATACCAAAACCCACTACGGTTGCCCTTACGACTGCGGGCTGTGCCACGACCACGAGCAACACTCCTGTCTTACCGTTGTAGAATTGACAGACCGTTGTAACCTCACTTGCCCCACTTGTTATGCCAATTCTTCGCCCACTTACGGCAGACACCGCACCGTAGAGGAAGTAGAAAAAATGTTGGACATTATAGTAGCAAACGAGGGCAAGCCAGACGTAGTGCAGCTAAGTGGTGGCGAGCCGACTTTGCACCCACAGTTTTTTGAGATACTGAAAATAGCCAAAAGCAAGCCTATTCGCCATCTGATGCTCAATACCAACGGCATACGCATAGCCAAAGACTTTGATTTTGCAGCCGAATTAGCTACGTATCTACCTGATTTTGAGATTTATCTGCAATTCGATTCGTTTAAGCCCGAAGCCCTCACACAGCTACGTGGCAAAGACCTTACGGACATTCGCCTGAAAGCCTTAGAACATCTCAACAAATTGAATTTGTCCACGACCTTAGTCGTTACGCTGCAAAAAGGCGTGAATGATGACGAGATTGGAAAAATCATAGAATTTGCCCTCCAACAGCCTTGTGTGCGTGGCGTTACGTTTCAGCCTACCCAAGTGGCAGGACGTACTGAAAACTTTAACCCTGCCACAGACCGACTGACCTTAACGGAAGTCCGCAGCGAAATTTTGAAACAAACCAACATTTTTTCGCCTAATGATTTGCTGCCTGTGCCTTGTAACCCCGATGCCTTAGTGATGGGCTACGTACTGAAAATAGACGGACAAGTGATGCCATTGACAAACCTCATTGACCCTGATGACTTGCTGAATAACTCTAAAAATACGATTGTCTATGAACAAGACAACCGCCTACACGAATATATGCTGCGAATGTTCAGTACCGCCTGTTCGGTGGACAGCGTAGAAAACAACGAACTCAAATCCTTGTTGTGTTGTCTGCCTCAAATAGATGCTCCTAATTTGACGTACAACAATTTGTTTCGTATCATCATCATGCGGTTTGTAGATGCCTACGATTTTGATGTACGTGCCATCAAAAAATCTTGTGTGCATATTGTCCACAAAAACGGCAACATCATTCCATTTGAAACCATGAATTTGTTTTATCGTGATGAAAAAGAACAATATTTGGAAGAACTGCGTAAGCAAATAAAGGTGTAAATCCAAAGGAAATTTTTTAACTAATAAACATAAATGCCAAAGAACACACAAATAGTATTGTTTTCTAATATTGCAGTATTAGTATTTTTGCAAGTGTTTTATTTAGCTATCGAGCAGAATTTATTGATATATCCACCCGTAGGGTGCTTATTTTTTAATATTGTTGCAGGGCTTGTTATTTTCTTTATTAATAGAGAACTGAGCAAGGCTTTTTTATTATTGGGTCTTACATTATTGTTGATAGGTGGTTCAGTTTGTGGTTTAGGTATGATGTTCTGGAAAATAACTCATTAGACTTCTACTAAAATTTTGGGTTGTGGTAAAAATATATGGTTTCTAATTTGTTGATAATGAATTACTTAATGGAACACAGATTATACAGATATTTACTAAGTTTTTGGTTTATCCGTACTTATCCACCAAATATCAATTACGTTGTGGGCATTATCTGGGTGCAGTAATTTATTGATAATCAAGTATTTATTTATCATACATTTTTGACAACTACCCAAACTTGATTCCAAGTCGAATAAAACCTCTCCAACTATTTAAACTTGGAGAGGTTTTTACTATATTTGTATTTATCGTATATCTGCACTTAAAAGTCCTATTGCTATGTTTGCTTATCATGTAGTTAGTCGGGTGCAAAAGATGACATCTTTCTTTCAAAAGGTGTTATTTTTTTTGTCTATCTTTTTGTTTATCAATGTGTTGGGCGTAGGTAGTTTTGCTTATGCTCAAACGGCAGTTGCAGATTTGCAAGAAAAATATGAAAAACTGGCAAAACAGTATTTGGTCAAACACCCTTCTATTCATGATTTTTATACGATTACTACCAAAGGAATTTATATGTATGCCTCTGCCCAAGACAAGAAAAAAAATAAGGCAGAATGTATCATTTTTTGGTCAGAAATAGATGACTTCAAAAAGATGATATTGCATACAGACGAGGTAACACAACTCAAAATTTATTTGGAAAAGAAACAGCAAAAATTTTCGTGGACACACAAAAAAACTATTCGGGTGGCAGCTTACCAAGCCCCCAAAAGTGCTAAATCACCTGCCGAACAGCCTTTGTTGGGTAAACGCATAGCCATAGACCCTGGGCATATTGCAGGAGATTTGGAATTGGCACGTATAGAAGGGCGTATCGTGGACATTACACATGAAGGTCGCAACTACCAATTTTGTGAAGGAGATTTGACTTTGACGACTGCGGAGCTTTTAGCCAAAAAATTAGAGGAAGAAGGGGCAGAAGTTCTCATCACTCGCAACAAACCCAATCACACGACTTCGGGCATTCCGTATAGCCAATGGGTACAACAAGAATTGCCTGCGGTAGTGGCAGAGGCGTATAAAAACAAATTGATTAGCAAAAAACAAAAACAAACAGCCCTTCGCAACCCTATGCGGTACACCGTACACGAAGATTTTTTCTTGCCGATAGATTTGAGAGAAAGAATGCGGAAAATCAATGAGTTCAACCCCGATATTACCGTTGTTATTCACTTCAATGCAGACGCAGAGAAAAAACAGAGAGAAGCCGTAAGTTACAAAAACTACAGCATGACCTTTGTGGCGGGTTCTTTTATGAAAAACGAATTGAGCAACTCCGAAGAAAGATTGGCTTTTGTCAAACTATTGTTATTAGGCAACTTAGAAAAGTCTTTTCAATTAGCCAACCACATTCAAGACCAATTTGTGCAGCATTTGGGCGTGCCAGCTATCCCTACCCAAAATCCGTTGGCATACCTGAACAAAGCCTCTATTTTTGTGAAAAAAGGCGTATATGCTCGTAACTTAGGCTTGTGCCGTTTGATAAACAGCCCAATAGCTTACGGAGAAAGTATGTACCAAGACAATATTAAAGAGATGAAAGCCTTGCATACCAATCATTACCCTTATGCACCTGCTCAAAGAGTGCAAGAAGTGGCAGAGGCGTATTTTAAAGGAATTATGCAGTATTTCAAAGAAATACAATAGAGGTTGTTAAAATTTGTACCATACCCCTTAAGGTTTAAGGTCAAGCATTTGATTATCAATCAGATACTTTTTGCAAAATTATTTTAACGACCTCTATTGACTATTTACGCATTTTCTCTTTTCAACTGAAAAATTTTGGCTAAAGCCTCAATCGTATAATCTACTTCCTCTTTTGTGTTGTATTTGCTAAAAGAGAAACGAACATTGCCGCGTCCTTTTTCTGCTCCTACGGCAGCCAAGACGTGAGAACCTACACTCGAACCACTTGAACAAGCACTACCCCCCGAAGCTGCAATTTTGTGAATATCTAAGTTGAACAACAACATATCGTTGTCGTCTGAAGGAGGAAGACTTACGTTCAACACAGTGTAAAGGCTTTTATCTAAGTTGGCAGATTCGCCATTGAAACGAATGTCTGTAAAAGTTTCTTTGAGGCGTTGAATCATGTAGGCTTTCACACCCAAAATATGTTTACGGTGTTCTTCCATTTCTGCTACCGAAATTTCTAAGGCTTTTGCCAAAGCTATAATCCCTGCCACGTTTTCTGTGCCACCTCTCATATTCCTTTCTTGCGAACCACCTGTAATAAATGGTTGTACTTTGGCATCATTACTCATATACAAAAAGCCTGTGCCTTTTACGCCATGAAATTTGTGGGCAGCCCCAGCTATGAAATGCACTTTTGTTTTTTGGAGGTCTAAAGAAAAATGCCCTACGGTTTGTACGGTGTCTGAATGGAAAATGGTATTGTATTTTTCGCAAATTTCGCCTACTGCGTCTATGTCCAATAAATTGCCAATTTCATTGTTGCCATGCATCAAAGACACCAAAGAACGAGGATTTTTTTGTAATAATTCTTCTAAATGCTCCAAATCTACATTGCCTTTACCGTCCAACTTTACCATACTCAATTTGATTTGCCCTTTATGAGCCAACTCCTCCAAGGTATGCGAAACAGCGTGGTGTTCTATAGGCGAAGAAATGGCGTGTGTGATACCATGCGTTTGGATACAACATCGAATAGCCGTATTGTCGGACTCTGTGCCTCCTGAAGTAAAGAAAATTTCGGAAGGTGAGGTATTGAGCAATGCAGCTACTTTTTTGCGAGATTGTTCTATGGCAGCTCTTACTTTTGAGCCAAAACTGTGAATAGAAGACGGATTTCCGAAGTGTTCAGTCAAATAAGGCAACATCGCCTCTACAACAGCCTTATCTACAGGAGTAGTTGCTGCATTGTCAAAATATACTCTCATCATAAGCCCACAAAATTAAAAAAGTACAAAAATATTGTATGTTATTGGTTAAGGAAATAGTGTAAATTAGTACGTAGTCAATGTCTATTTTTTCAGTTCACTACGCAGTCTTTGTATATTTTCAACGGACAAATCTGTTATTTGATTAATAAATTTATCATCTGAGCCAAGCAAAATCATTCGTTGAGCTATTTCGACTTGTGTTTTTTCTTTGGTTGTTTCTACCGCAGCTTCTACCGCAGCCTCTACTGCTTCTTCTACTGCTGTTTCAATGGCACTTTTCATGCCCCAATAGTGAATGAGATTTTCTTCATAAATCCGTCTTTGTTCTGTGGTCAAGTTAGCTAATTCGGCAGTGCCAAAGGCTCTTTGAAAGATAGGTTCGTTAAGAATAGTAGGGATATGGTCAAAAGTTGCTAAGTTTTTTAAAAAATAGCACCATTTATCAAATTTTGTTTTTAACTCGTGTGCTTGCAATTTGAATAGGGGCATTTGCAAAAACCTAAAATGTAACTTATCAAAAAACAAATCGCCATCTTGGTCTTTCAAAGAAACATCACGTCTAAATTTCCGCCTTTCTTCTGCTTCGTCATATTCAAAGTCAAGAATAGCTACAAAATAAATAGGAGCTAATTTAAAATCCCACATACCTTGTTGAGCCTGTTCACGAATAGGAAAAGTTGTATAGAAAAGACTCCTATCTTTGAAATAGTTTATTTTTGCTTTCTGCATTTCTACAATAAAACTTTCTCCCGAAAGAGCTTTACAATGAATATCAAATATAGCTTTTCTTTCTGCGGATACATCTGCTAAATTTTCTGGATTACGAAAATTCAAGTCTGCAATTTGGTGGTGTAAAGGCAAAAGTTGATTCAAAAAGTCTATCAATAGGTCTTTATTACCTTCCTCGCCAAAGAGTTTTTTGAAACCAAAATCTGTATATGGATTGATATACTTTGCCATTGTATCAATGCGTGTTGTATGGTGCAAAAATAGCTATTTTTACCCAAATTAACACTTCTTTGGGCTTTAATTTTAGTGCTTACTGCTTGTGATTAAAGAGAGTTTATGAATAATTCCAAAGAACCCTCTCCATTTGGAGAGGGCAGGGTGAGGTCATAAGAAAAAATTATTCATAAACTCTAATATTTACCACAAATTCCTCCAGCACTTTTTTGTTATAGGCTTTCCAACCTCCTCTAAAATCTCTGCTTGCTGTAGCTATAAAGTTTGCCAGTCTTTCAGAGTTCAATTCTTGCAATAATTTTTCTACATTACCATTATATTTGATGCAATAACCCGAATAAAACGTATAATCTTCGTAAGGAAACCACACAAAATTAGGTTGTAGGTTCATGGGCGAAAACAATATTTTTTGCCCAAAACTGGTATCCAATCCTTGACTTCGCCCAAAAGCATACCACGCCACCGAATTAGGTTTACCATTGTCCCTTTTGTCTAAAACCTCTTTTACACTTAACAAATAAGTATATGCCAAAGGATATTGGTTTTGTAGCTTGTTTTCAGGAATAATTTGATGTTTTCCCTTGTTAAGTTCGTAAGGAAATAAAATGTATTCAGTAACTATTTCATCAGTATTTTTCAATTTAGAGGCTTTGACTATGGGGCGTAATAGCTCTTTTTCGATAGCTACTTCACCTTTCAAAGCTGTTTGGGTAATCATAATAGTTGCGTCAGTAGGGGAGGGGCTTACTTCCTTAAAAATATACGCCTTGTCGCAGAGGGTCGTAACGCCTACATGAATTTTGCATATTTCCTTCAATTTTTTGCCTGCTGAACCTTCAAAAGTGTTTTTTTGGGGAGATTGTGTGCTTAGTTGCCAAATTTTCTGTTGGGCTAATTCTTGGTAGGCAATTCGCCTTTGTGAATAAGTGTGTAGAGAATCGGCTTGTTCGTACAAAAAATCGGCTTGGGTTTGCTTACCAAAAATCGTAATGGCACTGTAAGTAGTCGCATTGTTAAAGATTTGGATAGTGCCGTAGTTCGTAATTTGTTGCAGAGTTTGGGTAGCTGCAAAATGTTGGCGAAGGGCTTGGGCTGTTTCGCTATACAAAAAAGTATTGGGTGTTATCAAGCCTGCAATGCCTGTAGGTTTGAGCAAATGAACGGACAGTTCGTAAAAAGCAATGTAGGTGTCTGTTGAGCCTTTTTTACAAAAATGATAGTGATTTTGAATAAAAAGTCTGTCTTCTTTGCCCAAATGTTGGACACGAATGTAGGGCGGATTGCCTACAATAAAATCAAATTTTTGGGTACTATCCAATAACTTTGGTAATGCGTTTTGGTGGCTGATGTTCCACTGAATTTCGCCTAATTGTTTACTCCAAATAGAGGCTGCTACGGTTTCCTGCAAATTATTTTTACAAGCCTCTACTGCTGTTTCGTCTATGTCCCACCCGTATATGTTTTCCAAACAAGTTTTGAGATGTTCGGCAGGCACAGTTGCCAATATCTTTTTGACAACGACCACCAAAAAACGACCATCTCCGCAAGAAGTATCTAACAACTGCTTATTTAGTAAGTCAATAGCTTGAAAATCAATGTTTTTAAAGATTTTTTCAATTACCCATTCAGGCGTATAAACTTGACCTAATAGTTTTTGTTGATGATAATTTTTTTGTAAAGACGCCATGTTGTGGGTGTGGATTGGTAGAAACCAAGAACAAAGTTTAGGAAAGTTCGGCAGATTCACAAAAGTTATTAGAGTTTATGAATAATTCCTCTTTAGCCCTCCCTGTGGGGAGGGGTGGGTGGGGCTATGACAAAAAATTATTCATAAACTCTATTAACTAAAAAAGTAAGTACAAAATTTGGTTGTTCAAAAAAAACTCTCTACATTTGCAGCAACAAAACGGAAGGCATAGTTCAGTTGGTTAGAACGCCAGTTTGTGGCACTGGAGGTCGTGGGTTCGAACCCCATTGCTTTCCCTCCGAAAAGGTAGCAAGTAATATTACTTGTTGCCTTTTTTGTTTTTAGAGGGTTTTATTGTTTTTCAATACATTGATATAACTCCCTCAAAGTGCCGTAGGCATGAAATATGTCGTGCCTACGGCACTTTGAAAGAGGAGAAAAAGGCATTACTATAACTATTTCGTGCCTATGGCACTATAAAGCAATTCCTTAACTTAAGCAGCCCCACTTAATAGCATTGACTAAAGTTAGTTGCTACAGTTTAAAAGCAATTTTGCTTGAATATCAGACAAAAATGCCTATTTTTGTACCGAAAAGTACGTAAGTAACCAAACAAAAAAAGCTAACAACAACTTTGCATTGGTAAGATAAACCACCAGCTTTTTAAGCATCTTTTGTTATTTATTAGCTTTTCAACTAACCAAAACAACACAAAACACAACAAAAAAATGGCTACAGCAGCACTTGAGGTAGGAAACAATCTGCAAATGATTACGGAAATGGTACGTGATTTTGCGAAAATCAACATTGAGCCTTTTCGTAATAAGTGGGACGATGAGCAATACTTCCCGATTGAGGTATTCAAGAAGTTGGGCGAATTAGGTTTGATGGGCGTATTAGTACCACAAGAGTACGGTGGGGCAGGCATGACTTACAACGATTATGTGGCAGCTATAGCGGAGTTGGCAGTGGCAGACCCGTCTATTGCCTTGTCTATGGCAGCTCACAATTCTCTTTGCACAGGGCATATTTTACAATTTGGCAACGAAGAACAAAAACGCAAGTGGTTACCAAAATTAGCTACTGCCGAATGGATAGGGGCGTGGGGCTTGACAGAACCTAACACAGGCTCTGATGCAGGCAATATGAAAACAACTGCCGTAAAAGATGGCGACCATTGGGTATTGAACGGTGCGAAAAATTTTATTACGCATGGCAAATCGGGCAATATTGCCGTTGTCATTGCACGTACAGGGGCTGTAGGCGACTCAAAAGGCATGACGGCTTTTGTGGTAGAAAGAGGCACTAAGGGTTTTACGGCGGGCAAAAAAGAGGACAAATTGGGTATGCGTTTGTCTGAAACTGCCGAAATGATTTTCCAAGATTGTCGTATTCCTGCCGAAAATATGTTGGGCAAAGAAGGCGAAGGTTTTATTCAGTCTTTGAAAGTGTTGGACGGTGGTCGTATTTCTATTGCTGCTTTGAGTTTGGGTATTGCCGAAGGTGCGTACAGACACGCCTTAGCCTACTCTAAAGAAAGACAACAGTTTAACCAACCTATCTCTAATTTCCAAGCTATTGCCTTCAAATTGGCGGATATGGCAGTGGAAATTGAGGCTGCTAAACTCTTGACGTACCAATCTGCGGACATGAAACAGAGAGGTTTGAATGTGAACAAAGAATCTGCGTTTGCGAAATATTATGCGTCTGAAGTGTCTTGCAGAGTGGCGAATGATGCCGTTCAGATTTTTGGCGGTTATGGCTACTGCAAAGACTACCCTGTGGAGAAATACTACCGTGATTGTAAATTATGTACGATTGGCGAGGGTACTTCGGAAATTCAGAAATTGGTAATTTCAAGAGCTATTTTGAAGTAAAATAGTCTATAATTTTGCTCTTTGTGAAAAGCCTTGTGAAAACTTAAAAGTTTTTGCAAGGCTTTTTTAGTAAAAAAGTTATATGTTATTATACAATTTACCTTGTAGAATGAAAGAAATTATCTTTCTTTTAACAAACTAATAATTTCTTGTAAGTGCTGATTTTCTCTTTTCAAGCCATCAATCTCTTTTTTTAGCCCTGCATTTTCTTTTTCTACGATTTGTAAGTGTAGTTTTAACTTCTCAATTTCATTAGTTAATTTTTCATCATTTTGGTAGATATTATTACTATTTGGGCTATTATCACCATTATGAATTTGAGTGATTTTATCCTTCGTAACCAATAGTTCTAACCAATCCATTTCTAAAATACTTGCTATTTCTTGTATTCTTTCCAAACTAATATTTTTATTTGCGTTACTTTCAATATTTTGATAAGCTCTTTCTGTAATCCCTAATTTAGTTGCCATATAATCTTGTTTATATCCTCTTTTTAGCCTTTCTATTTGTATTCTTTCACTAACAACACTTGTAGGAAGTGAAATTTCGTTCTTTTTTGAAGTTTTGCTTCGCATGGTTTTGCAATATTTTTTTCTCAAAGATATGAATTTTGCAGAAATAGCAGCAAGAAATTTTTTAATTTCTTTGCGGAAGCCGAAAAGCAAAAGAGTAGGTATGTAGCTATTATGGATAGTTTAAGAAATGACACAGAACAATGGTAATTTCATACTACTTGTCCATGTAGCAACGGACAATACACAATGGAGATAATAAATTATCCAATCAAACCTGAAAAGGAAAAATCTTGGCACTTCAAAAGCCACCCTTATTTCACAAAACAAGCCTCAAATGTAGTAGCAACTTACATAACACATTATAGTAAAGAAGGAGAAACTATTTTAGACCCTTTTGGCGGAACAGGTGTAACAGCTATTGAGGCCTTGCGGTTGCGTAGAAAAGTGATAATGGTCGACATTAACCCTTTGGCGTGTTTCCTCATTCGACAAACTTGCGAACAAACAAACATCAACGAGTTTAAACGTACTTTTACAGCCTTAGAAAGCAAAGTAAAAGACAAAATACAGGCTTTTTACAAAATTCCTAACAAGGAACTTGCAGAACAAGAGCCTGAAAATTGGTATCCCAAAAATATTGCTTTGCCAAGAAATGCCGATTTTGAGTTTGTTCATCAACTCTATACACCTCGACAATTACATTCTTACGCCTTACTTTTTGCCGAAATCAAGCAAATTGAAAACCCACAAATGCGAGAGATGATGAAGTATGTTTTTTCATCAACCTTAGCCAAAGTTAATTTGACTTATATGGACAATCCTAATCGTGGTAGCGAAGGCGGTGGGTCAAGTGTGTTTGGAAAATATCGTTATTGGCAACCCTCACAAATGGTAGAACTTGACATTTGGAAAAATTTTGCCAAAAAGTTTGAGTACATCTACAAAGGCAAAGAAAAGTGGAACGAAATGACTAAGGATTTTTCGGTAGCAGACAACTTACAGATAATCAACGGTTCAGCCTTAGAGATTTCTGGTTATTTGCCCGAAAATAGCGTAGATTATATTTATACTGACCCACCTTATGGCGGAAATATCGCCTATTTAGACTTATCTACTATGTGGAATGCGTGGCTATTTCCTGAAATTTTTGCGGATAAGGAAATTGAAAAGTTGAAACAATCGGAAGTTATTGAAGGCGGAGATTTAGACAAAACGCAAGAGGAGTATAGTAAATTATTTGCCCAAAGTTTTGAAGAAATGGGCAAAGTCTTGAAAAAAGACGGTTGGCTAAGTTGCGTTTTTGCTCATAAGAAGTTAGAGTTTTGGAATACCATTGTGGAAAGTTGCGAAGAAAACGGAATGGAATTTAAGGGTAGCACTTACCAACCGACCAATAATTCCTCAATGCACTACAAACAAAATCCTGCGAATGTACTTTGCAGTCAAAGAATTGCGAATTTCAAAAAAACTTTTCACAAATCTGTGCGTCCTAAACCAGATGATTTACAAAAATTTATCCTTAATGAAATAGATAGAGCTATATTAGAAACACATGGAGCAAGTATAGATACTATTTACCAAAGAGTATTAGATAGGCTTCTAGAAACGAAAAGTTTAAAAGATGCTAAGAAAAAAGGTTATTTAGCATTGGATAAGTTTTTAGATGACGAAGAAAATTTCATATTTGAACCACATAACCAACTCTATTATATCAAAAATAAAACAGAAAAACACAAAGAATTAGAGAAAGCCTATTTAGCTCATTTAGACGAGTTGCGTATTTATCTGAAAGAGTTATTTGCTCAACACAAATCTTTGACTATTGACCAGATACATCAAGAATTATTCGAGATATTTTCGGAGGATAAGAAATTTCCTATAGAGAAAGACTTGCCTACTTTGTTATCGGAAATTGCCTATAAAAGCCCTAAAACAGGTAGATGGATTATCAAACAAGGTGAAGCCCTTGCCTTGACTTTTGAAACCCCTTTAACAGAAAAGTTAGTTAAAGTAAAAACTGACGGTTTTTCGCACAGTGAAGTTATTTTTCGTTTGGTAAAAATTGGAGAATATTTAGGTTTTAAATCTTGGATTGGTAAAAGAGAACAAATAGCAGATAATTTTCAGGGCATTAAATTTAGTGATATTTCACTTCCTATTTTTCCGCTTCCCAACATTACGGAAAGTCAAAAGAGCAAAATTCAACAAATAGATGTGATATGGATAGACAAATTAGGTTTTCCACGTTATGCCTTTGAGGTTGAAGAAAGTACAAGTATTGTATCTGGTTTTGAAAGGTTTATGAATTTGTTAGAAGTGCAATCTGACATTGCAAAAAAGTTATTTATTGTTTGTCCTAAGTCGAGAGAAAAGAAACTCAATGACGTTTTTAAAAACTCATCTTATATTGGGCATCCACTATATTTGGAAAACAAAGTAGGTTACATTTTCAAAGAAAATCTGGTACAGTTTTATGAAACTTATGCAGAGAAAAACTTTACAGAATTTGATTTGAAAATTTTATACAATGTCGTAAACTTAAATTAACAGTAAAACTCTTGTAATTGAATCAACTTGTAATAATAATAATATTACTGGACAAAATGAATATCGTAAGGTAGCTTGCCTTTTATCTGCACATTTAAAAACTGGATTAAATCAAGAAATCGTGTAAGGGAAATAAAATGCTGTTTCAAAAAAGACTCACCTCTTTTAAAAACCGAAACAGC
>CANGYA010000025.1 GCA_947457925.1 Cytophagales bacterium
AAATTGTTATACTTAGTATTCAAGAAGTTCTCTAAAGATGTCATCTTTTCAAAAGATGACATCTTTAGAGAACTTCTTGAATACTATCAACTTTTTTCTCTGAAAGAAATTAGTTTTGCTATAAGTTTTTAAAGCACGATACTATAAAAGATTACACCTTTTTTATTTTTTAAGGCTACTATATCTTCAAGAAGTCATACAAAAACAAACGGCGTGTATTTGCATACAGCCGTTTGAAAGATGAAGTAGATAGTTGATAAAAATTAGTTGTCAATTTTATTGACTTCGCCTGTGCCTGTTATTGTAGCACCGCCTTTGTAGTTAATTTCAGAAGCTCCTTTGGCGTGTGCCTCCAATTTCTTGGCAAAGAACACCGCTGCCTCACTTGCTCCTTCTGCATTTACTTTGCCTTCTTGTACGATAAATTCTTCGGCAGTTAATTCGGAAGCACCACCCAAATAAATATCTGCTATTTGTGCATCTCCAATCAGTTGTACTTCGCATTTGCCTTCAAAATTACCTTTTAGATTTTCGGTTTTCAAGTGTCCCTCAAATTCAATGTTTCCAGAAAAATCTAAATTCATTTCTTTTTCATTAAAACCAAAAACCTTTATATCACAGTTTCCATCTGCTTTTAGATTTTTTAGATTAGGCATTTTAATTCTGATTTGTGCGTCTGAAGACCTTTTAGAAAAATCAATGATTAATTTACCGCCTTCTTGTTTGATAACTAAACTTTTTTGTAAGTCTTGGTCATCAAAATCTGCAATGACTTCATACGTATCACTTTGGTACAACTCTACGTCTATATTGCTACGAACTTCTATGCTATTAAAGTCTTTGAAGTCCATTTTTGTACCTCCTTCTTCACCTTCATGGCTACTTGTACGTTGCTGTTCTTTGCAAGTCAAACATTTCAAACCCTCTTTTTTGTCAAACACCCAAGTATTTTCGTCTTTAATATCTCCTACATCATAGCCATGTGGCGTAACGGTGTAGTAACTGATATTGACTAAATATTTACCCATTTTGAATTTTTGACCATAAGGCACAAACAATTCTGTGCGTAACTCCTGCATACGGAATTTTGCGTCCTCTTTAAGTTCAAAATGGTTGTCTAAAACCACTTTGTCTTTGCCTACCATTTCTACTTTGTAGCTAATAGCCTGTGCATTGTTGCGGGCTTCTTCTTTGGTAGTACCTCTGCCTTCAAAGTGTTTCACTAATTGCACTTTGTCGCCGTCATAACCTTTGATAGTCAATTTGGTTTCTTCAAAGTCCTTACGGATATTTTCGCCGTCTGCATTCAAAACAGTTTTAGAGTCAATCGTAATTACATCTCCTTGCAAATCAAGGTTTTCTATCACTTCAATACTATCTTTCTTTGCAAATTTTTTCGCTACTTCGGCAGCCATTGCCGTTGTTGTAATCAAACTCACTACCCACACACCAAACAACGACCAAGCCAATGTATTACTCATTATTTTGCGTTTAGCAATGACAGAAATACCACTAATAACCAAACTGATAGAAGGAATAAGCACCATAACGTAAGCAGACAACAAGCCCATACTTGGGATAAACTCTGCCACTGTAGCCACAGGCAAACCGTTGAACTTGATAACCTCGTCTTCTAAACCAAATAAACCACCCGATAAGCCCAAATAAGCTACTGTAAAACTACCTACTAAGGTTAAACCTAACAAGATGAATTTTACACCCAAAATAATTAAGACTACTTGCCACGCAAAACCACCCAAAGAGCTAACAAAAGGCGTAATAGCTGCGAATAATTGTGAAATAAGGCGGAAAGGAAACAACAAGATTTTTGTCAAAATATTTTCTTCTTGATTGTCGTCTATGTTCAAATTTTCCTTAATCTTTTTCTCAATATTGCCCAATGTGATAGGTTCACCTTCCATTTGCATTTTTTCGGTCAATGTTTTGGCTTCTGGCGTAATAGCCCACAAGATAAGATAGCCTAAGAAACCACTACCACCTATAAATGCCGTTAATACCAATAAGACACGAATCACATTGACATCTACACCGAAATACGCAGCCAAACCACCTGCCACACCGCCCAACACTTTATTGTCTGGGTTTCTGAACAATTTTTTGATTTTGCTGTCTTCTTCCAAGTCGTTGGAGGCAGGCACTAAAGCCCACATCAAACAGTAAGAAATAAATGCCACGCCACTCACAGACACCACGTACAACCAGTCGAACATGGTAGCCAAGAACATCAAACGTACCCACAACGGGTCTACGCCTATGTAGTGAGCTATGCCCGAAGCCACGCCACCAATCAACTTGCGTTTGTTATCTCTGAAAAGTTTTTTAGGTTCAGTGCTTGTTTTGTTCAGGTTAATGCCCGATGCCGAACTGCTGTATTCTTTTTCGGTATTGGTGTAAGTGCCTGAATTTGAGTAAGTTTTGTTTTCTGTATAAGTGGATTGAGAAGCCTTTTGGTCTTGCTGTGTAGTATTCTTTGCAAAATTTTCATCTTCTAACGCCTGAAAATCGGCTACACTACCCATCGTAGCCACTAACTCGCCAATGTCTTCTTGGGTAATGACTTGTTTGTTTTCACCTAATTTGGCTAAAAAGATTTCGGCAATACGGTTTTCTATATCTGCAATAATCTCTTCGCTATCCTCATACGTAGAAAAATAGCGGTGAATAGCCACCAAATATTCTTTCAGTTGGTCGTATCCATCTTCTTCTATGTAGAAGATAATACCCGATATGTTTATATTTATGTTTTTCTTCATTTTCGTAAAGTATTAGAAGTTTTTGGAGGAAAAACGGCTGATTTACGCCAAGTTTTCGTTGTGGTTGTGTTGGTTATCTATGGTTTTCATTACAATCTGATTCGTAGAGTTGGTGAGTTCCACCCAAGTCCGCATCAACGCATTCAAAAATTCTTGCCCCTGCAACGTAATCGTGTAATATTTACGAGGAGGTCCCGAAGTCGACTCTACCCATTTGTAATCTACCAGCCCCGCCTTGCGTAGCCTTGTGAGTAGGGGGTACAGTGTACCTTCTACCACCATAATTTTAGCTTGTGTTAGCTCTGCCAACATATCCGAAGCATACACTTCGCCCCGTGATATGATGCTCAAGATGCAAAACTCTAACACTCCTTTTCGCATCTGAATTTGCGTGTTTTCCAAGTCCATAAGTCCCCTCTGTTGAAAGTTAGTTGGATAAGTTAGTAATGCTTGTCGTACCACTGTCTTTGTTGTTTTGTTCTGTTTTTCAGTTATACGTTACAAAGGTATAAAAAGTTACTATGTAATGCAAAGTACCTGCTATTTATTTTTACTATTTGTTGTCAGGTACTATATACTTTGGTTTTTTATTGTTTAAGAGGGCTAAAAAGGCTAAAAAATCTTTTTTTTGTCTAAAAATTAAGAAAAGCTAAAGGCAATAAAAAAATTATATCAAGTGAAAAACGTAATAAGAAGATTATATCAAGTGGAAAATTATGATAAGAACTACCTAATTTTTCATTTCCACCCTTCTTGTTTAATAAGCATAACAGAGGTAAAAATTTTTGTATAGCAAAAACAGTAGCCTACCTAATTTTTCTTTTTGATTTTCATTCATAGCTTTGTCATTCATTTTTAGGTTTTAGCCCATGAAAAAATATACTAATTACTTGTTGTTAGCTTTATTGGTACACCTAACAGCCTGTTTTGAATTGAGAGAAGAAATAGAGTTGCAAAGCAACGGTTCGGGTAAATATTATTTGCTGCTGGACATGAGCCAAAGCAAAAGTACGATTGACCTTGCCATGAATATGCAAAAAAACAAAGGAGAGGACAACTTGAAACAGCTAAATTTTTCTATCGACTCCACGTTTTCCAAAAGTGTGCGAAGATTTAACGGCATGAAGGGCATCACTGATGCCAAAGACAGCGTAAACAAAACTGATTATATTTTTGGTATTTCCTTCAATTTCAGTGATATAGCTTCTTTGAACAACGCCATTGTGCAGCTCAATGAAGAAAGAAACGGTACTTATGCTACGATTTTTGATTTGGCTAAAAATACATTTTCTCGTACAAATCAATTTTATTTGGCATATATCAACGAAAATTTGCAGCAAAATTTCACTACCAACCCCGAAAAAGTAGCTCAGTACAAAAATTTATTGCAAACTGCCCAATACACCTACATTGTAAAAGTGCAAGGAAAAATCAAGAAGTTTTCTAACGAAAAGGCAGAGTTGGACTACACCAAAAAGGCTTTGCGGTTGAGTGTGCCACTTACGCAAGCCTTAGAAGGCAAGGCGGTGCTGGAGAATGAAATTAAGTTTAAGTAAGTTATCTCTGACCATGAAGTTGTTTATGCTGATGACTAACGTAAGTTGCGTAGTATTGTTTTGCCCCAACGCCTGCTCATAGGGAGGGGATTTTGTAACTAATTGACTATCAAAGTTCCTCCCTATGGTGAGGGGTGAGGCATTATGCAACTTACATTAACAAAACAACTGCACATTACTTCAAAGCAATCAGCAACTTAACGGGCAGAAAATTTTAAAATTTTTATTTCATTAAGTAGGTCTATATTTTCCTCCGCTACTGTAACCTCTTTGTTGTAGTGTTCTTTCATATACTTAATGTAAAGATTTATGTCAATACCATAAGTAGTACGCACGAATACATAAGTGGTAGGATTTGTTATCAAATCCGTAGGCACTGTGTCCACATTAAAAAGAAATGGTTGTGGAATACTCACTATGACATTAATATCTCGCAAATAGTCTTTATTCTCAAATGGTAAAATGCTATTAAACATGAAAGAAGCTCCCCACGAAATATAGGTACGCCCCTTTGTTGGTAGTTTGCTCATCCATTGTCTTAATTGTTCGTTATTTTCCTTTAACCTAATAGAGTTCTTATACAATAGGTTCATTTTGTAGGCAAACAACACTGTTACAATTAACAACAAGTAATGCGGATTGAAATACCTTGAAATTGATTTACCCAATAAACTTTCTTCTACTGGTCTTATAAATAATAATGGTAAAAAGCACAAATAGTCAAACATTGGAAAGAATACCCTCTCTGGTGGAGGTTTGAGGAAAAATACCATCAAAACGGTTATAGAGGTAATAACAAAGAGTGTAGCAAGTATGATTTTATACTTAGATTTATCACAAAATATCATCAATATTATGAATAAAATGATGCTAAATGCTGCGTATCTATTTTTTAGGATAGCTCCAAAGGTATCAATGGAGTGAACAGCTTTCTTCCCAATGTTTATATAGCTGCTATCAGCTATGATATCCAATGCCGTTTGTTGCTTTTGAATACTATAGGTTTTACTATCCATACAAAACCAACTATGCATTAAATCCATATCATTTTGACTCCAATTAACCGTTTTTAATACTTCCTCTTTTACATCACTTCTTGCGTCCTTCAACTTATCATAATCATTAAACTGTACAAACTTATAAACGAAGTTTTTGTAATAACTATAATGAGATTCATGATAGTAAACACATAGATAAGTTACGGACAAAGAGACAAACAGGAAAAAAACTTGTATTAGTCTTATTTTATTAGACTTCACTTGCATTAAATTAAATAATAAAAATGGTGAAACTAATAAACATACTAATAACAACGAGTGAAATCGTATAAAACTTGATAAGAGTATGAAAGCAAAAGCTATGCAATAGTTAATTGTCTTTTGAGAGTTAAATTCAGATATAATTGTTACAAAGCCTGTGATGGCTAGGACAGCTGCTACTATAGTAAACTGTAGAAAAATAAAATTTTTTAAAGCACAAACAACAAAAAAAGACAAGTATAAAACTAAGGTAATAAATTTAGGATATTTTTTAAATAAAATTCTACCTAATTGCCAGTAAGCTAAAAATAGTGTGGAAGAAAATAAGATGGGATACCAATTAATTGTAGGAAAAGTAAGGTATAGCTTTTTCAAAAACATTGATACAAAAATATGAAGATAAAAAATATCTTCTGTGGGTTGTTTTGTTAAAACAATTCCACTATTTGCTAACATCATTCCAATGTCATCTAATGTTTGAAATTGCACAGTAAATACTGAGTAAGCAAATGTTAAGATAAAAAGATTAATGAGAAAAGATAGTAGGCTTGGGTAGTTTAAAATGATTTTTTCCATTTTAGATGACCAACTTGAAAGATAAGAATAAAACATAATTGATGAGTAGTTAAGTGTGATGATAATTGAGGTATTAGTAGCATCAGAAAAAAATATTTATTTCTCTGCCACCACCAAAATACTGCCCCCAAAGCTAATAGGAGAAAGATTTTGTACTTTTTGTTGCTCCCACAACCATAATTTATTAAGGAGTTTAGCTGCCATACCTTCTTGCCCTGCACTGTGTTCAGACTCATTAGTGGCTACATTGTGTTCTTGTTTCATACCTAATTTTGTAGGAATGGCACGTAGTAGAAAAATAGGTAGGGGTAATACAGAAAAAATATAGGTGGTATAACATAACTTGAAGCCTGCTTTTTGCAATAACTCCGTAAAATTTTTCATGGTATAACGTCTATAATGCCCTGCATACTCGTCTTCTATAGACCACAACCAATTAAATGCTGGTACAGTGGCATAGAGTTTACCTGACGGTTGGAGGTAAGTATGCAACATTTTAACAAACTCCTCATCTTTTTCAATATGTTCTATCACGTCAAAAGCACCTACAGCCCCCAAAGAGTTAGGTGTAAAATGAGCATCTGCTAAGGTAGAACAAACAATATTAGACAGTTTTCGTTTTTGGGCATTGAAAGCCCCTTGTTCTCCTGGCTCCACCAATACCGTAGGGATACCTGCTTTCTCTAAACCCAATGAAACATAACCATTGCCACCTCCTATGTCAAAAAATGTAGTTTGCGGAGAAAATTGTTTGACTAAACTTACAATACATTCGTTACGATGTTTGAACCAAAAACTGTTTTCTTCTATTTGTAAACAATGGTCATAACCTGTTTCTGGGAAAGAGATTTTTGATTGGTTTTTGGCATACCAAATGCCATTTACTTTTTCTATATTGGAGGCTATTGCTGATAAATCCATTGAAATATATATTTTGATAAAAAGTATAGGAGTATTTTAGCCTACAAATCAGTAAAATAGGCAGAAATAGTCTGAATAACGAGATTTTGTTGCTCTGCCGTTAGCTCATAAAAAAATGGTAGTCTTACCAAACAATCACTATAGAAATCACTATTAGGTAATGCTCTGCCGTCATGTTTGGGTGTGTAATAAACAGATTTGTGCAAAGATAAGTAGTGAAAAACAGCATTGATACCATGTTCTTTTAAGTAAGCAATCAAACCCTCTCTATCTGCTGCCGTATTGCAAACTACATAAAACATATGGGCATTGTTAGTCGCAAAATTTGGCAAGTGTGGTAAAAGAATTTTGCCTTGTGCTGCCAATGGTGCTAAACCTTGTTGGTAAGTTTCCCAAATTTCTTTCCGCCTTCGTTGAATTTCCTCTAAATTTTCTAATTGGGCATACAAAAAGGCTGCTATAATATCAGAAGGTAAAAAAGATGACCCAATATCTACCCAGCCGTATTTATCTACTTCACCTCTAAAAAATGCACTGCGGTTTGTGCCTTTTTCTCTGATAATTTCTGCTCTTTTTGCAAATTTTTCGTTGTTAATAGCCAACATTCCCCCCTCACCTGACTGAATATTCTTAGTTTCATGAAATGAGAAAGCTGCTAAATGTCCGATACTGCCCAAAGGTCTGCCTTCATAATAACTGTCTATGGCTTGGGCTGCGTCTTCAATCACATACAAATTATACCTTTTTGCTAAATCCATGATTTTATCCATATCACAGGCTATTCCTGCATAATGCACAGGTACAATAGCTTTGGTTTTTGGCGTAATCAATGCTTCTATTTGGTCAGCATCTAAGTTCGGGTTGTCTTTGTTGCTGTCTGCAAACACTATTTTTGCTCCCCGCAATACAAAAGCATTAGACGTAGAAACAAAGGTATAAGAAGGCATAATTACTTCGTCGCCCTCTTGAATACCTATCAAGATAGCTGCCATTTCAAGGGCATCTGTGCAAGAAGTAGTTAATAAACACTTCTTAAAACCATATTTCTCCTCGAAAAATTGATGACATTTTTTGGTGAACATACCATCACCAGAGATTTTGCCTGAATATACGGCTTGGTACAAATAGTGGGCTTCTTTACCTGTGAGGTAGGGTTTGTTGAATGGTAACATTTTATTGGCTTATTTTTTAAAGAGCAATTTGACACGAGGGTTATTTATTTGCTAAATCGAAACAATCTAAGAAACCTATTGATTTTTAATGAGATTAAAAATAGTGTACCAAAACAAAAGTGGATTACAAAAGCAATCTAATAACAATATGGCTGCTATTTATTATAAGTAACTAATAATCAATAACTTACAGCACTAATTGTTTTAATGTTAATTAGTTGATAAGCAAGACTATCCAAGTCTTAAAGACTTAGATAGTTTAAAAATGCCCCCCATATTGATATAAACGTATAGTTTTTCAATAGAGTATAAATATAATAGGTTATCAAAAATGCACTGTTTTTGTCTATAAAATACACTTTAGCTATAAGCTAAACAGGAGTAAATTTGGCTTTCTCTGGCAATAGGTATTTCATAAAAGCTATTTCCTCGAGTGTATTACGTTTTGTATATTGTCGTGTAGCAACAGCAAAATAAGAGATATTATTATCTTGTCCAAAATCCGTTACCTCTGCCACTATTTTGATACGTTCTTGTGAAATTTTTGAATCTAATAGGTAGTTGTGCATCTTTCTTAATTTTTCTTCAATACTTGTAGGGATAAACTGATGCCCTATTTTATCTGATATAGATACAGCAGGACTACCAGCATAAATATGGTTTTCTATCATATCCTTTGTAATTACACTTCCAACCATTGCCATACATTTATCATTAGCTTTAATAGGAGAAACGATGCAATGACCAACAAACCAAACATCATTTCCGACTATTAAAGATTTTTCACTTAAAAATCTACAGCCTTCTAAAGTATCACCATACTTAATATGACTCCATAACTGGGAGTGTGCGCCTATACCACAGTTATTTCCTATTGTAGTCCCTCCAATGGAATCTATAATTGTGTACTGTCCTATCCAAGCATTATGTCCAATATGACAAGGTAAGTATCCATGAATATTCGTATGATGTTGTATTTTACTATAGTCTCCAATACTAAAATCATTACAAATGATTTGTACAGAATCTCCAATATATACATTATCCCCAATAAAAATATTTTTAGCATTACCATTTATACCTCTTATGGTGGCACTTGGAGAAATATAACTATTTAGACCTATACTGAGATTATCAGCCATTATATTGTTCATAGTTGTTTTTAGTTTTATAATTTTTAAAATATTTACTGTAACCTTGTGCCTTTAAATATTATACTACATTTGTCTAACTCTTATGGTATATTGAACAGTTAAGTAAGAGATAATGATAATTTATAGCACAGCATTAGTGTAAATATTTTGAAATGTGTAATCACTAATTTAATCGAACTTAATGATTACAATAAATATTTTTTTTATAGCTAAAATTCTAAGTTGATATAATCAAGATTATTAAGATATTTTTCATACAATGATTTAATTTACTGACTTTTAGATTATACAAAATGTAATACGAATCTTAATCATGTATAATCTGTCTATATAGTTTTTGCAGTAAAATATTTTAAGTTAATTGTTTAATAATTTATTCTATGACTTCTATTGAATATTGAGGTTTATTATTTTGGAGCATATAAATTCTGCTCAAATACTCTCCAATAATTCCTAAACTGATTAGGATAAGCCCTGTTGAAAATAAAATAGTTACCACCAAAGAGGTATAACCAATAGGAACATCATGCACAAATTTATTATAAATAAAATAAAAACCTATAAAAAAACTTACTAATGATGTTAATGTACCAATATAAGTAATACCCCTTAAAGGTAATACCGTAAAATTAAAAATCAAATTACTTGTTAAATTGATTAGTTTGGAAATGGTATAGGTAGAACTTCCATGCTGCCTTTCCAAATGTTCTACAACACAATAACTAATTTGTTTAGTGTGCCAATGTAACAATCCGTCTATAAATACAAAAGGTTGTGTGTGGCGAAGTAATTTGTCTACTAATGTCCTTTTGAGTAGGCGAAAAGAACTTCCATCGGGCTTTGCATCAAATACGATTTTGAAGATATATTTTACCCAATTACTTGCATAGTTCCTAATTACATGATGTTTTTTATTAACATAAATTCCATATACCAACTCCGCATTAGTGTTTTTTGCCTCTACTATTAATTTCTTAATCTCCTCTGGTGGGCATTGCAAATCATCATCAATTGTTACTACGTAATCACCTTTTACATGATTAAAGCCACACATAATGGCATTATGTTGCCCTACATTTTTACTTAGTTTAATAATAGTAATTTTATCTTTATATTTTTCTTTGATAGTTCTTAATACTTCCCAACTATTACCTCCACCACAATCTTCTACAAAAACAATCTCATAAGCTTCTTTTATCTCTTGAAACACTGCTGCAACTCTATCTGCTAATGGCATTAGAGTTGTATTGCTTCTATACACAGGTACGACAATAGAATATAACATAATTTTGAGAGATATTTTGAAGAAATTTATGCACAATTTTAAAAACAGCCCCACATACCTTGAAAAGCAACTACCGCAAAATTAGACATAAATTTGACAATGCTTACACAATGAGAATAGTTTTTTAGGAAAAGGATATGTTAGGTCATAAAATCACTAACTATTCTTTATCTAACAATAGAGATAAAATACGATAAAACTTAACCTTTTTTATTTTACCTATCTTACATTTCAAACTTAAATCTGTGAATAGGATTGCTGCAACAAAATCATTTTAAGAGCTTATAATAACCAACAAACACCTAATATCTTCGTAAGTTTTCCCAAAACTCCTTACTTTTGTACCCATAAAAACACCCAACAACATGATAGTAGTAACAGGGGCTGCGGGGTTCATTGCAAGTGGACTCGTGAAATGGCTCAACGAACAAGGACATACTGACCTTGTGATAGTAGATGACTTTTCGTTCCCACAAAAAAACCTGAATTTGGCGGGCAAGCAATTTCGGTTGCAAATAGAACGGAAACAGTTTTTGGCTTGGTTTGCCCAAAATGCTAAAGACATCAAATTTGTGTTTCATTTGGGGGCAAGAACAGACACCGCCGAATTTAACTATGCCGTATTGGAAGAATTGAACGTCAATTATTCACAAAAAATATGGGAAATTTGTACGCAGTTCCAAATCCCTTTGGTGTATGCGTCTTCGGCTGCTACTTATGGCGGCGGCGAATTGGGCTACAAAGACGAGGAACAGTTGGCTTTTCAACTCCACCCCTTGAATCCTTATGGCGTGTCTAAAAACGAATTTGATAAGTGGGTGCTACAACAGACTGCACACCCTCCGTTTTGGGCTGGTCTGAAGTTTTTTAATGTTTATGGGGCAAACGAATACCACAAAGGACGCATGGCTTCGGTAATATTCCACTCTTTTAACCAAATTCAACAGACCCAACAAGTGAAGTTGTTTCGTTCTCACCGCCCAGATTTCAAAGACGGCGAACAGCTAAGAGATTTTGTCTATGTAAAAGATTTGACCAAAGTATGTACGTTTTTGATGGACAAACAACCTACTTCGGGCATTTACAATTTGGGGACAGGCAAGGCTCGTACTTTTTTGGATTTAACCAAAAATACGTTTAGAGCATTGAATATCCCCGAAAATATTGTGTTTATAGACACGCCTATAGATATTCGGGACAAATACCAATATTTTACAGAAGCCGACATGAGCAAACTCCGCCAAGCTGGTTACACACTGCCGTTTACGTCTTTGGAAGACGGTGTAATGGACTATGTGCAGAATTATTTGGTGGGGCATAGGTATTGGTAAGCACCTCACGCCTGCTCTTCCAACTCAGTTGCCTCTCCAAATGGAGAGAAGTTTTTTTTACAAAACTTAACGGCTTTGCCCCCCTCTCCATTTGGAGAGGGGCTGGGGGCGAGGTCAATACTTCCCAAATTACGCTACTATGTTTGAAATAAAGCTACCTCTTTTTGAAGGTCCCTTTGATTTGTTGCTGTTTTTTATAGAAAGAGATGAGTTAGATATTCACGATATTCCCATTTCAAAAATAACCCAAGATTTTTTGGCTTATTTACATGACTTAGAAACATTGAACATAGAGGTTGCCAGCGAATTTATTTTGGTAGCTGCCACTTTGATGCGTATCAAGGCAAAAATGTTGTTGCCTCGTCCTGTTTTGGACGAGCAAGGGCAAGAAATAGACCCCAGAGAAGAATTGGTCAGTCATTTATTGGAATACAAAAAGTACAAACAAGTTGCCGAAGAATTAGCCAATTTAGAGGCGGAAAGGCTATTAAGAGAACCCAGAGGCAATGTTTTGCACGAAATTCAGGCTTTATTGCCCAAAGCTAATGAAGAAGCCGAACTACAAGATTTAGATTTGTATAAACTCCTCAAAGTTTATATGAAAGTGATGAACAGGTTTACAGAGGCACAAAACAAGCCCGTACACCAGATTATTCCGTACCCGTACACCGTAGAACAACAACGCCAAGAGATTTTAGCCTTAGTACAAGCACAAAAAACTATTTCGTTTACTGCCATCATTGCTGCGAGTCATCAAAGTAAAATAGCTGTAATTTTTAATTTTTTGGCAATTTTGGATTTGTTGCAAGCACAAAAAATTTTTTTGGTTTATACACAAGGCTTGAATGATTTTGTACTTTCGGCAGAGAATAATCAAAATGAGTCGATATAATAACCCCTAATAATTTTTTCAAATCATTAGGGGTTATTTTTAAATAGCTACTTCACTTTCTTCACCCATTTATACCCCTCCATCAGCCACAAAATAAAAGAGGCAGCAAACAACGTATAAAGCCAAGTAATAAAATTTACATGGGCAAACTTCTTCAATCTAATGTTAGGCATTGTTTTACTCTTTTTCAGTACGCAACTGCTTGATGTGTTCAAGGGTTAAACCTGTATGTTTTGCTATTTCTTGATTGGACAAAGAAGTTTGTAATAAACTCTTGGCTATTTCAATTTTTTCTGCCATTCTCTCTTTGGTCAAAACAATTTTGGCAGCCTCTTTATTTTTAGCTTTGGTTCTTTCTTCGGGTGTCAAGTTTTCAAAACTTATCAATTCCATAGCCTTTTTGATACCCTCATTTTGCGTATTCAACACAGGTCTTTCGGGGCTATGAATGGACTGATAAATCAAATCTAGCCAATCTCTTATTTGTTTCGGAGTTTCGCTATTGGGGTGATTGGGGTTCAAGCACACAAATTGATGCCCATACAATTCTCGGATTTCGCCTTGTAAGGTTTGCGGATTTAGGTGTAATAACAGTAACTCGTCTAAAATAGGTTTTCCATTTTTCTCACTAATCTTGTAAGGGGCTGTTAAAACCACAATTACATACACCGTTCTCTCTATATTGTATTCTTTGCTGTTTTTTTGTTGCTCTGCTATGAGCATCAAAAAATAATGTAAGAATCTGTCAAAATGGTGGTCGTATTCAATGCGTTGAATTTCAATGCAAATTCGTTTATCAACTGTTTCAGCAAAAATATCCAACTCAAAATCTACGTAGCCAATTTTAGGTTCAAACTTCTTTTCGGTTTCTATTTTCTCCACCTCGACCTCAATCCCCAAAATATCACGCACAAAAGCCTTAAATACGATTTTGTCTGTAAAGGCTTTTTTGAAAATTACTTCGTTGTCTAAGTTGCCAAGCATACTATTCTTTTGTTTTGTCCTTACTACAAAGATACGAAAAAAGCCAAAAGCAAGTCGGAGAAACTTGCTTTTGGCTTTTATTTCTTGAAGTTGTGAAGGAAAAAAGTTGCAATTAGAAGTTGTATCTAAGTACAAACAACACCTACGTTACTTTCTTCACCCATTTATACCCCTCCATCAGCCACAAAATACCAGAGGCAGCAAACAACGTATAAAGCCAAGTCATAAAATCTACAGGAGCTATTTGCAATACGTCTGCTAAAAACGGAATGTGCATAGCTGCAATGTGTATGCCTTGTGCCAACAACGTACCGCCTATCAATGTCCAATTACTCGAAAAAGGGATTTTGAAAGTAGAAATTGTTTCTGAACGGCAGTTAAGCACATGGAAATTTTCAAGGCAAACCATTAACAACAAACAAATATTGCGGGCTACTGCCTCCGATAACTGCAAATAATTCAGCAAGTAGTACCACGCCACAAATACAATAAACCCTGTAACAATACCCGACAAAAAAACTTGCTCTATCATTAGTCTGTTAAATACCTTTTCTTGTGGTTGGCGGGGGGCTTGTTTCATGAGGTCGTCTGTTTCTTTTTCAAAGGCTAAGGCTATTTCTTGTATGCCATTCGTTACCAAATTAAGCCACAACAACTGCACCGCCACAAAAGGCAAGGGCATACCCAAAAACAACGCCAATGCCACCGCAAACAATTCTGCAAAGCCTGTGGAAATGAGCAAGTAAATAGCTTTGCGTAAGTTGCTGTAAATCAACCGTCCTTCTGCTACTCCTTTGGCTATGGACGCAAAATTATTGTCTGCCACAATAATAGAAGCCGTATCTTTGGCTATGTCCGTACCGTAGCCCATTGCCACGCCAATATGGGCAGTGCGTAGGGCAGGGGCATCATTCACGCCATCTCCTGTAACTGCCACAAAATGCCCAATGTCTTTCAAAAGTTGTACGATTTGCTGTTTTTGTTGGGGCGAAACCCTTGCAAAAACTTTTTTGCCTTTGATAGCCTCGTGTAGGGCGGTGTCGTCTGTGCATTGGCTCAACGCCTTGCCTGTAATCACTTCGTTTTCGTGTTGGGCAATGCCGATTTGTTGGGCAATGGCAAAAGCCGTTTGGGGGTGGTCGCCTGTAACCATTGCCACCGTAATACCAGCCCGATGGCAGTCGGCTATGGCTTGTGGCACTTCGGGACGTACAGGGTCTATTAAACCTATCAAACCCAACAACTCTAAATCTTTGATTTGGTGTTCGTCTATCGCAGGAATATCAGCTTGTACTGTGCCTTGTGCTACCGCAATCACCCGAAAACCCTCTTGGGTCAGTTGGCTTACTTGCTTTTCAATTAGTTGATAATCAATGTTTTTACACCTCTTGGCTATTTCTTCTACTGCCCCTTTGACTGCAATGTAAACTTCGTGGGTGGGGTGGTACTGGTAAAATTTGGCTGCAAATTTACGTTCAGATTCAAACGGAATTTCCAACACAGTTTTAATGCTTTTTCTCAAATCTTCGGGGGGTAGTTGGGCTTTATAGGCAACTGCCAAAATTGCCACATCTACCGCATCGCCGTTGTGTGTCCATTTTTCGCCTTCTTTGGTCAAATTGGCTTCATTGCAATACACCGCATTTTTGATAAGTTGCAGGGCTTTTTTGGCGTGGTACTCGTCTTTGGGTAGCTGTACTGTGCCTTCTCCGTTGTAACCTTGCCCCGACACCTCTATTTTTTCACCATTTGGCAAAATAAATTTCTTTACCGTTTGTTGGTCTGCGGTCAAAGTTCCTGTTTTGTCTGTGGCTATAAACGTACAACTTCCCAACCCTTCTACGGCATTTAACTGCCTAATAATCACGTTTTTGCGTGCCATTCGCAACGTGCCAATAGACAAAGACACTGTAAGAGCAATGGGTAGCCCTTCGGGAATTGCGGACACTGCTAAGGCAATGACAAAAAGAAAAATAGTGAACAAAGACACGCCACTCAACCAACCCACTACGCCAATCAACAAACAAATAGCTAAGGTTACAAAACTAATTTTTTTGGTAAATTCCTCCATTCTTTCCACCAAAGGCATTGTTGTAGCTTCGGTTTGTGTAAGGGCATGGGCTATTTTGCCTATTTCTGTGTGGCTACCAATGTCTATAACTACACCTACGCCCCTGCCCGAAGTTACAGTAGTGCCTGCATACGCCATATTAAATCTTTCGGCAATCGGAAGGTCATCTACTACCAAAACTCCTTCGTTTTTATGCACCGCCACAGATTCGCCTGTCAAAATAGCCTCCTCTATTTTCAGTTGGTTGGTTTGCAACAGCCGAATATCCGCAGGCACACGGTTGCCCGATTCCAATAAAACCACATCTCCAGCTACTAATTCCTCTGCATCTACTCGCAGCACTTCGTTTTGTCGTTTGACTGTGGCTTGTATCCGCATAAATTCTTGTAGGGCTTTCGCATTTTTTTCGGCTTTCCACTCTTGGTATGCCCCTATACAAGCATTAATGGTAATGATAACAAAGATAAACAAGGCATCTAATTCTTCGTCGATAAACAACGAAACAACGCCTGCCACTATTAGTACATAAATGAGAGGATTGGTGAATTGGTGCAAGATAATTTGCCACAAAGCAATGCGTTTGGCTTTGGGCAGAATGTTTTTGCCATGTTGTTTTTGTCTGTTTTGTACTTCCGCCTCCGAAAGTCCTTCAAAAGAAGTTTTTAGCTCGGTAAAAACCTGTTCTTGAGTTGTTTGGTAGTTTTTCATGTTGAGTTGAGGTTGTCAAATTAGTTTACTTCTTTATTTTTTTCCACAATGTCATCACTACTATAACAACAGACAGCATACACGCCAACCGAGCTATGTAATCTCCGTACTGCACATAAAAAGTCATAGAGTTATTCAGTTGTACTACGCCTATCAAACTGCCTTGTACTCCATAGCCTAATTTGGAAACAACCTCCCCCGTTTGGTCAATGAAGGCTGAAATGCCTGTATTGGCTGCTCTGGCTATGCTTCTGCGAGTTTCTATAGCTCTTAAAGAGGCGTAGGCGAGGTGTTGGCGAGGTGCTGGCGAGTCGTCCCACCAACCGTCATTAGTGATGATACATAATAAATTTGCTCCTTTTTTCACGTATTCCGTTACAAATTCGCCATAAATAGACTCATAGCAAATCACAGGGGCAGCCCGCAAAGAGTCGTTTTGGAAAGCTACTCTTTCGTTTTGCCAACCTAAATCACCTACTAAATTGCCCATATTTTTCATTACATTGTCCCGAATAAAATTCAAAACACCTCTCAACGGATTACTTTCTACACCTATGACTAAACGGGATTTATGGTAAAATTGAGCCTTATTTTGTCTGTCAATGAAAATAGCCGAATTGAACATATCATAGTACAAATTAGGGCTGTTCAGGCGTGCCGTAGGCGTAGGAGGTTTGGGGAAAGAATAAAACAAATAAGAATCTGCCCCTACCAAAAACGTAAGTTGTGGATACTGTTGGCGAAACTCCCGCAAACGGTACAAATGCCCATTATTTTCTTCGGCTAACTCGTCAATGTCTTCGTGCAGTGAAGTTTCTGGATACACCACCAAAGCCGTTTGTGGGCTTACTTGCTGCTTGGTTAAATCCAAAAACGTAGTAAGTTGTTGCTCAAAAGGAACATAAGTTTCATTGTTCAGTGTCATGGTACGTGCATTGTACTCAAACTTTTGGGTATAAGTATCAAAATTGGGTTGTACCACTACTATTTCTTTGGCAATTCCTTGTTCTTCATAGCTGTTTTTGAGGAATAAAGAAATGCTAATAGGCACAAGTAATGCAGCTAAAAAAGCACCTATCCACTTGATTTTTTGAGAGTTAGCTGTTATAGCTTTGAAAAGCAATACATTTAATAACAACAACCACAAAGAACCACCAAAAACACCTGTGTATTCATACCACTGGGCAAAGGTAGGAGCTAAGCCCAAACTATTTCCTAAGTTTAACCAAGTCCAAGAACCACCCCAATCTTGTGTATGTAAAAATTCAAAAACTATCCAAAATACAATAAAAGGAAAATATCCATATTTGTTTTGTGTAGTTTCTTTTACATAATGATATGCCCACAAAGGAATGGACATTAACAAAGAATTGGCAATAACTGCAAACAAAAATGGAGCAAAACCCACGTAATACAACCAATAGTAGGCTGTTAAATTCCAAGTAAGCAAAGCTACTAAACTATACTGCCAAAATCTTTTGGTGCGAAGTTGTGATAGTTGAGCTATGTACGTATTTTCTACATAAAAAAGAGGAATGAAACCAATAGCTGCAAAAAAAGGGCTGATGTGCCACGCCAAACCTAACAATACACCACTCAATAGGAGTAGCAAAAAAACGGTAGAAGGACGCAGTTGGACAGATAAAGTCATGAAATGTAAATAGTTTTCGAGGGTGTCGTTACAGAAAATCTTACTATTATGGATTTACACAAAAGTAACTAAAATTCTTTTAAAACATAAAAAGCTATAATCCTTAACAAGATCATAGCTTTTTTTACATTTCATTAGAGGTTATTAAGGTCTGTAGCATAGACTTTAGTCTGTGCATATAATACATTGCTAATCAAATAATTACTACACAGGCTAAAGTCTATGTTACAAAACTTTAATAACATTTCATTAATTGCTTAATTTTTCGTGCTATCTGCTGGAGTAGTTTGTTTTTTCTCCTCCTTTTTCTTTCCAAAACCACCAAAGAAACCATCTTTGATACGGTTGATAGCATCTTCTGCACGTTTTTGTGGCGGTTGGGCGGTGCTGTCTTTTTTCAAAACATCAGTAATAATCTGTTTGCCCGTTTCCGTTCCCACTTGTTTTACAGAGTCCACTGCCCGTTGTTTTTGTTCCTCCAACTTCTGCTTAATTTCCTCTTTTACGTCTTGCCCTGTGTTTTTGTCTAAGGCAAAGGCAGGAGCTTTGTAATTACCGCCAATTTTAATCACTAATTTTACGGTTTCTTTGGCTGCTGCATTCGTGCCTACATATTGGTCAAGTTTGCTGCTCAATTCTTGCCCCAATCTGCCTTTGGGTACGTTCAGTTCCATGACATAATCCAAACTTCCGTCCAAACCATTGCTACCAATAATAGTACCTGCAAAATCTCCCAATTTAAACGGTGTGTTGCCTACATAGAAACGTCCCGCCTTGATTTCGCCTTGTAGGTTAATGTCTTTGAGGCGGTTACTCAAATTGTCTAATTTCAAGAGGCTTTTTAGTTTGTCTATAATGTCTGTATTTTGTAGGGCAGCATCTAAGAGTTTTATCATACCGCCACCGTCTAAACTCGTAAGGTCTGGAAACATATCTTGTTTCAATACACCTTTGAGGTTAAAGCCTGTCGAAAAATCTCCTGCAAGGTTTTGAGCCAAAGGCATCAAGCCTTGTACGGTGTTAAATGTTTTGTAGGCATCTTGTACTTTTACATTGCTCATGTTAAACGAAAAATCAAACGTAGGACGTGCCAAATTCGTGGGGTTGTATGTACCTGTGGTAACAAAATTTCCGCCTAATGTATTGAATTTGAAGGCATTGAGGCGTAAAATTCCATCTTTCAAAATAACATCTCCCGCCGCATCATTCAGTTTCATATTCGTATAAAGTACCTCGTTGATACCTGCATGAAAAACAAAATCTATGTTTTTGGGCAATTCTATGACTGAATATTTCGCCTCCTCTTTCGGTTTGCTTTTATCTTCGGTCATCCATTCGTTACAATCAAATTGCTTAGAATTAAAGTTCAAATTGCCTTTAATGGTTTCATTGTTCAACAAAAACGCAATGTGATTAGAGATTTGTCCCGACATTTCTACGTCTGATTTGCCCATTGTGCCATTGTACTTTTCCAAGACAATATTTTGCGGTGTGAATTTCATCACAGCTTGCGTAATTTTTACGCCTTGCGGTACTGTGCTGCTACTAAACGTAAAATTGTCTAAGGTCATATCGCCACTTGTAGGCATTTTGTCGTATTTTTTGGCTTGTGCATCAGACAATTTGCCTTTGGTTTTGATATTGGCTTTCAACAAACCTGTAACTTTTTTGTCTTCTAACGGATAAATTTTCGTGATTTTGTCTAAATCTATTTCACCATTTGCCGACAAATCATAGTTGATGTCATTCAAATCTTTGAAGAAACCTTGCATTGTAAACGGTTTGCCTTGCAACACCATACTGAAATTTTCTAAGTTAATTTCGGTGTCTGCTTGCTTGGTAGTTACATTTTTTACGATAGCCGAAAATTGTAAATTTTCAAGAGGCATTGTAGGATACTTGTCTGTTTTCACATAACCATTAGACAGTTTCATTTTGGCATCTATCTTCGGAATGGTCTTGCTTACGGTGTCATATACGCCATTTGCCTTTATATTTAGCTCGTACAAGCCCTTTAAAGTCATGCTGTCTATCGGAAAAACCTGCGTCATCTCCGCTAAGTTGATTTTTGCAGAAATGTCTGCATCAATCGGATAGTTCTTCAAATTTTGTACTTTTACCTTACCAAAAATTGGATTACTACCCAAATTCATCTTGAATTGGCGAATATCAATCACTGTATTTTCTGTTTTACCCGATTTGTTATCCACTTCCATATCTACCAATACATTGCTTACAGGCGTAGGCAGTTTAGGATATTTGAAATAGCCCTCGTCTATTTTGAGTTTTACGTTATAGGCGGGCATTTTGCCTCTTTCACCATCAAAAACACCTTTGACAAAACCATTAAACGCCAAAGTGCCTTTGGTTTCGAGGTCTTCATAACCTTTCAAATACACCGCAGGAATTAAGGAAATAATGTTTTTAAATGCCGTTTCTTTTGCCCCAAACGTAAGGTCTATGTCATAACCACCTTTTTCGGGCATGGTAAAATAGCCCTCAAAACCAAAACCAAAGTCATTGATTTTGAATTGGTTATCTTTGAAAGTATATTTTGACAATGCCTTCACAATACTAAAAGTCATGTCGGCTTGTCCTTTTACTTGGTTCAAATACCTTGTGCCTCCGTACTCGGCAGTGAATTTATCTATAGTCGTTTTGATGCTCAAATCAAATTCGTCTTGTGTAAAGTCGCCTTTGCCTTCGTGGTTAATACCCAAAATGCTGGCATAAGCCCCTTGCAGTTTGTCGTCATAAACAATGCTGCCGTTTTTGATTTCCCACCTGTCCACCGAAGCCGAAAACTTGCTTTGTGCCGTATCAGGCACTTCTTCGGGCTGCGGTTTGGCGATGTCGTAGTTGGCTTGTCCACTTTTAAGGACTTTTACGCTGATGCGTGGTTGGTCTAAAGTAATGCCTTTTACCTCGATGTTGTCGCCAAAAAGTACAGATTTAAGGTTAATTTCTACCTCAAAACTTTTCATAGACAACAGCGTATCTCCTTTAAATGGTTCATAATTAACCACTTGGAAATCTTCTAAAGAAGCCGTAAGATTAGGGAAATTACCGAACAGACTCACACCAAAGTCGCCAAAAGTAACGGCTGCATTCACTTTGGCAGCTATTTGTTTGTCTATTTCCGCCTTAATTTTCGGCTTAACGATAGGCGGAATGATGATGATACCCGCCAAAACGAAGACACCCACCACCAAAAACGGGATTACATACTTTTTCATATTCAATTACGGATTTTTGCGAATATAAAAATTTTGGTGGTTTTTATGGTTTTTAGCTAATACTTTTCTGATATATTAACGGAAATTAACGAAAGAGTTTCTTGGGGGATTGCTAACAACAAGCATTAAAATTAATCTATTTTCCATAGTGTAGGCTTTGCAAAGCCTACACTATGGAAAATGATAAGTAGCAACAAGTCCAAAATAATCACTCCTTGTGTACTGCTGCTTTCCGCCTACTCCTTTATCTTTGCGGTATGTCGTCATTCAGTTATCGTCAAGCCTCTGTGAAGGCTGTTTTGCAGCACATTTGGCATTCGCCTACTTTTACTACTTGGGGCAGTTTGTCGGTCAATATCCTGCGTATGTTGGTTTTGTTGCCGTTTACGCTGAACCGCCTTAGTACCGAAGAAAACAGTATTTGGCTGCTTTTTATGAGTATGTTGGCACTGGGTAACTTGGCAGATTTGGGCTTTTCTCCTACTTTTACTCGTATGATAGCCCTTGCCTTGGGTGGTATCACGTCTTTTCAGGACTTAGAAAAGCCCCAAAAATCTACCTTAGGCGGTTCTCCCAACTGGGCTTTGATAGAAAAAATCTACGGTACTTATGGCGTTATCAACCTCTTAGTTACGGTTTTAGCGGTGTTGGTCATGGCTACCTTAGGTTCATGGGCTGTTTTTACGCCCATTTCCAAACTACCCAACACCACCGTTTATTGGCAGGCTTGGGCGGTGCTTTGCCTCACAATCGGCGTGATATTTTTTAGCAAAAAAAATGAAAATATTAGTATGGGCATGGGCAAAGTAGCCCTTGTAAACCGTTGGAATATTGTGTTTGGTGTCCTTTCTATTGCCCTGTCTGTTACTGTGTTGGCGTTAGGAGGCAATATTTTGCACTTATTCTTAGCTTTATTCTTATCTTCTTTGGCAAATGCCACCCGCAACTATTTTTTGGTTACAACCATAGCCGAAAAAAGATTTAAACACTTTAGGGCTTATTATTTGGACAAAGAACTGTTCAAAACAGCTTTTTCTCCTTCTTGGAAAATAGCAAGTGCTATGTTTTTTTCAGTAGGACTTAATGAATATACCAATGTCTTGTATGCTCAATTTGCCAATACTACTGCCTTAGCCTCCTACCAATTTGCTTTTCGTATCATGGCTCAACTAACGGAGTTTTCCAAAGCTCCTTTTTATGCAAAAATACCCGAATTTACCCGTTTGGCGGGGGCTGGCGAACAGGAAACTTTGATTTACAGAAGTGAAAAAAGTATGCAATTAGCCCTTTTGTTCTTCGTTATTTGCGTAGTAGGTGTAGGACTTTTTGCAGATGTAGGTTTGTGGCTTATTCAGTCAAAAGTACAATTTATAGACTTGCATCTGTGGGTTTTAATGGCTTGGGTGGCTTTTTGGGAAAGATACCAAGCCATGCACTCACAACTGTATATGGTGCAAACTCTCAACGCACATTTCTACAAACAAATTATTTTGGCAGGTTGCCTTAATGCTTTATTTATGTTCTTGTTTATCAATCATTTAGGTATGTGGACTTTTGCCATTTCATTAGGCATAAGTAATATCTTGGTCGGAAATTGGTATTTTGTGCGTATGTCCCTGCGTATTTTGCCCTACAACAAACGTACTTACCTCATCAAATCTCTGGCTGTTCCGTTGAGTGTATTTGTGTTGGGAACAATAGCCTTGCTGTTTTTTGAGCAATATAAACACACATTAGGGGCTTTTCTGAAAATAGTGTTTTATTAATTTGTTATTTTCCGAAAAATCTTTATTATCTTTGTGTAAAAAAATAGCTGTTCGAACATGAATATAGGAGATAGAGTACGGTTTTTACATGACCGTCAAGAAGGTATTGTTATCAAGTTTTTGCCTCACGATATGGTAGAGGTAGAAATTGAGGAGGGATTTCGTATCCCCGTTTTAAAATCGGAATTAGTAGTTGTTGCCAAAGAGGAAGCTATTGTGTTTGGTTTGCCCAAAAATCCTACCTACAACAACCTGACTAACTCCAACACCACTTTCACCACCGCAACAGCTATTACAGACCACAAGGTCTTTGCAGAAGTGGGTGTTTATTTGGCTTATTTGCCCTTTAACGACCACCTATTGCACCTCCACATCATTAACAATACAGATATTCAGGTACTTTATACCTTTGGCGAAACGAATAACGGCAGTTTCATAGGCATTTCGGCAGGTAATTTAGCCAAACGCAGCAGCCAAAAAGTACATGAACTTTCCCTACAAAATTTTGAGAAGTGGTCGCCAATTATTATTCAGTCTTTGGCGTTTCGTCAGGGAATAGGCACTTTGAAAGAACCTTTTTGTAAGAAACTGAAATTTAGTGCAGAGGCATTTTTCAAAAGTAAAAAACAAGCCCCGATTATCCACCAAGAAGGCTATATTTTTCAGTTAGACCAACAGCCCGATACCATGGCAGCTCTCGCCATTAAGCCTGAAGTGATTAAGGAAAATATGTTGTATAACAACCACCGCCAAGATATTCCAATGAAAACGGCTGTCCCTTCTACGATTAGCAAGCCGAAAATGGAAATAGATTTACACATAGAAAAGCTGACTCCACACAGTTTCAGTATGACCAACAGCCAAATTCTACAACTCCAATTAGATACTTTTGATAAGAAATTAGATGATGCTTTAGTCGGTAATTTCCCCGAAGTTACGTTTATTCATGGGGTAGGCAATGGCGTGCTACGCAACGAAATCCACAAGAGATTGAGCAAGCACCCTCACGTAGAGTATTTCCAAGATGCCCAAAAAGAAAAATTTGGTTATGGAGCTACGTTGGTGAAATTTAAGTAAGATGAATCATTAGTTAAAACAACTCCACAAGGGTTTGAAACCCTTGTGGAGTTTTAAATTACTTAGACTTTTACAAAAAGTTTTATTTATGAAAACCCATAAACCCTACCAAGATTACTATACTGCTTTACAAACCATTGATAAAGAAATTGCTAACGAACATACGTATAGAACAGCTTTTGAAAACTTTGTCAATAGTATTATTGCCTCCATGAAACCAAAAATTACGGTAATTCATGAAAGAACTGCCGTAGGTAGAACCAAATTTAGACCAGATTTTATTGTAGAAGTAGATAAACAGCCAATTAGTGCTATAGAAACTAAAAAAATTGGAGAGAATATAAAAGACTTAATTAGTTCCTCACAAATTGATAAATACCGTAAACAATATGACAACGTATTGCTAACCAACTACATAGACTTTGTTTGGCTGGAAAGAGGCGAAAAACCTAAGTTTGCTACCTTGTGTAGCATAATAGACATTACAGAAAAACGAGAAAATATTTCAGAAAGGGCAATTTTTGCAGTGAAAGAACTTTTAACAGGCTTTTTTCGGGCAAAAGTTCAATATATTACTGACCTTACAACCTTTGCAAATAGACTTGGCGATAAAGGTTCTGTATTGAGGGAACATCTGGAAGACGAAATTTTTTATCAACAAAAACACAACGAAGCAGGCGAATTATACCAACTTTTTGCACGTTTTAAGAAAAATATTCAAGATTATATTACCATAGAAACTTTTGCAAATGCTTTTGCACAAACGGTGGTGTATGGTATTTTTATGGCAAGATTAAATTCTGAAAATGAAAAAATTACGCTGCAAAATGCAAAAACTTTTGTTACAGAATCTTTTTTGGTGCTAAAAGAATTGGTTACATTTTTTGATAACCTTGAAAATCCTGAATTACAAGATGCCCTTGAAATTGTAAAAGCTGTTTTGGTAACTTTTAATAATTACGATTCCGAAACTATTAAAAAATCTTTGTCTTTTAGTCGCAAAAAAGAAAAAACAACAGAAGAACTTTTTGAGGATTATGACCCAGAAAGTGATGTGCTTGACCCCTATTTATACTTTTACGAACCCTTTTTGACTGCCTTCGATACCACCATGAAAAGGGCAAGAGGTGTGTATTATACGCCTCCCGAAGTTGTCAATTTTATTGTGAGGGTAACAGATGAAGTGTTACGCTATGATTTTTCCATACAACAAGGCATTGCAGACCACAATGTTACAATTTTAGACTTTGCTACAGGAACAGGGGCATTTTTATTGGCGGTTTTTAGACAAATTTTAGAGCCTAATGCACCACAGAGTTTCCACAGTGTAAGAGGAGGAAAAAAACTACCAGCAGCCGAAGTTTGGGAAAAGGAAAAGGTAATTGCCAAACATTTACTAAAAAATATGTATGGTTTTGAGTATTTGCTCGCCCCTTATGCAGTGGCTCATCTCAAATTGTCGCAGTATTTGCGAGAACAAGGCTACCAATTAGACCGTACAGAAAGATTGCAAGTATATCTAACCAATACACTGACAACTATGGAGGTAAAAGATGGCGAAATAGACTATCTTACGCCTGCCTTGCAAGCCGAAGGACGAAAAGCACAAGAAATAAAAGAAATGCCGATTTTGGTAATTATGGGAAATCCGCCTTATTCTAATTTCAAAAAAGACAAAGATAGCCAAGAATATCACGTAAAAATTCAAGAACTATTGGAAGATTACAAAGTGGGACTGAACGAAAAAAAAATAAACATTGATGATGATTATGTAAAATTTATTCGGTTTGCCCACCACAAAATAATGCAAAAAGGGCATGGCATTTTTGCGGTTATTACCAATAATTCGTATTTAGATGGGGTTACGCACCGACAAATGCGTAAAAAATTATACGAAGATTTTGATAAAATTTATATCATAAACTTACATGGCAATGCTATAAAAAAAGAACCTGATACCAATGTTTTTGATATTAGAGTGGGCGTAAACATTGCTATTTTTGTAAAATTAGATGAAAAATCTAAAAAGTATCTTGGCGAAAAAAAGCTATATTATTTCTCTACGTTGGAAAACGGAATTAAAAGACGTAAAGAAAAGCAGTTATTTCTCAAAGACAATTTATTAGAATTAATAGAATGGAGTGAGGTAAAACCAGAAGCACCTTATTATTGGTTTACATCAAAAAAGTTAGATGTAAATTATTTGCAAAACTCCAATTTCATTTCAATGCTAAAAACAAATGACACACAAACAAGCATTTTTAATGTGAATAGTGTAGGCATTAAAACAAAGGTAGACCATTTTGCTATTGAAATGACAAGCAAATCAAATGAGTTGCATTTGAGAGTGAAAGATGTTTTAGAAAACAAATTATCTATTGAAGAAGTCATTAAAAAATATAATATCAACCCTAAGACAACTTGGGAGTATGACAAGGCAAAAAATATTGAATATACTCCCGAAAAAGTGGTAGAGTATGCTTATAGACCTTTCGATATTCGTTGCATTTATTATGATAAAGACTTTTTATCTCGAAGCCGTAGCAACGTGATGGATAATTTTTTTAATCATAAAAATATAGGTATTGATATTTCTCGGACAGATGGATTTACTGCATTGGTTTCAGATAAAATTAGTGATGAACATTTTGCAAGTGCAACATCTTACAAAATTCCTTTATATGTTTTTGACAGTGAAACTTCTGAAAAAACGGAGAATTTTACGCCTGAATTTCGTGAGTTTGTCAATAAAAAATATGAGTGTGTGTTTAGTGCCGAACAGATTTTGGGTTATGTTTATGCCATTTTACATTCGCCAGCATACAGAAAAAAATATGCAGAGGAATTGAAAATAAATTTTCCTAAAATCCCTTTTGTGGCAACGGTTGCAGAATTTGAAAAACTGTCGGCTTTGGGTTGGAAGTTAGTACAAGTGCATTTGTTAGAAGAAAAACCTGTAACAAAACTCAATTTGCGTTTTTATGGCTATGACAAAAAAACTCGTTTGCGAATAGATTTGGTAAAATATGACAAAAAAAGTAAGTGGTTATATCTTGCTGACGGTGTGCATCTTGCCCCAGTACCTGCGGAAGTTTGGGAGTTTGAAATTGGTGGTTATCAAGTCTTAGACAAATGGCTGAAAGACCGAAGAGAAGAAATTTTGAGTGCCAAAGAGTTAGCTTACTTCTTGCAAGTAATTGAAATTCTGCAATTTACCATAGAGCAAATGCAAAAAATAGATGAAGTTTTGGTATTAGAGGAGTAAAAAAATGGTGCAGAGGTTAAGCCTCTGCACCATTTTTATTGCTTGTATTATCAGTTAAATGAGGCGTTGTGGTGGCATGACTATTTTCTGTGTCTATTCTAAAACCCATCACCAAAATATCGTCCATTTGCCTTGATTTGCCTTTCCAAGCCTCTATGGTGGTGTCCAATATTTTTTGTTGGGTAGCCATTTCTTTTTCGTGCAGCTGGAGCAATAAATCTTTAAATTTCCTCAACGTAAACTTTTTATTATCTGCACTGAATTGGTCTGCATAACCGTCTGAAAATACGTACACCGTAGTAGGCTCTGCCAAACTAATTTCATGTTTTTGGAAAATCCGTTGTGCCTCTTTCTGCAAACCGCCAATCGGGTGCATATCTCCTTTGATATAGTGCAGCTCGTTGTTTTGAATATAGACAATCGGATTTTTTGCCCCTGCAAACTCCATAGTTTTGGCTGCTTTGTCTATCACACACAAAGCCATATCCATACCGTCCCTATTGTCCGTTTCGTCTTGTTTCAGGGCTTTTTTCACATTTTTATGCAATTCATTAAGAATTTGGTCTGCCTCTGTCATATTCCGCACCGTTACAATGTCATTTAACATATTCAGGGCTATCATCGTAAGCAAAGCCCCTGGCACACCATGCCCCGTACAGTCTGCTGCCGTAATCAAGATTTTAGAGCAACTAACGGTTTCTTTGACGGTTACCATGCTTGGTGGAGTGGCTTTGGCAGGCAAGTAATCTCCGTAATCATACAAATCAAAACCTGCCGAAGTGGTGTTTGCTACTACATTTTCTACTTGTTTTTCAACTATTTTCTCTATTTTTACTTCTGTAAACCAATAATAATCGCCACTGACAATATCACGAGGTTTGAACAAAATAAATGATTCAGGCAATAATTCATGCAAATCGGCAGCATCTGGCAACATAGCCGTTTGAATACGTTTGGCGTAATTGATACTACCCGTTATTTTGGAGTTAATGTCTGTAATTTCATTGAAAGCACCCACTAATTGCGTCCTCTGCATCTCTATATTATCTCTTTGTGCCTCCAATTCTTCGGCTTGTCGCATAATAGCCACATTTTGCTCGGCTAATTTGGCATGGTCTTTCTGTTTTTGCTTATAACTTTTGTAAAAGAAGTAGGCAGAGCCTATCATCATTGCCAACATCAACAAAATAAAATAACGAATATAGGCTTCATAACGCAGTTGGTTTTCTTGTTCTTTTAGGCGTAATTCCTTTATTTTTTCTTCTTTGTTCAACAAATCAATCATGATTTGGTGAGTTTTAGCTTCTCTGGCTGCTCTTTTTTCCAAATCATGTAAGGCTACATCTATCTTTTTCAGAGAGTCTGCCTTCGAATTCAATTCTTGCTCTTTTGCCAATTTCTCTGCCTCTATTTCTTTCATGTGCAATGCCACTTCTTGCATTTTTTGTTGGCTCTGCTCCTCCCTACGTCTTAATTCCGCATCTTGTATGCGTTGTTCAAAAGACGCATAGAACTTAAAACAGTAAATAGATTTTTCTGCATTCCCTGCTTTTTGATGGATTTGTGCCAACGTACCATAACATTGTGCAACAAGCCTGTCATCATTAGCTTCTTGGGCTGTGGGCAATGCTTCCTCCAAATATTTGATAGCTTGGTTATACTGTTGCATATTTGCATAGGCATTAGAAATATTGATGAGCGAAGAAACAATGCCTGCTTTGTTCTTTTGTTTTTTGCGTTGTGCCAATGCTGCATTAAAAAATTCTAAGGCTTTTTCATAATTTTCATTATCCGAATAAATCATGCCCAAATTATTATTGAGCATTGCCAAGCCGTTGATATTGTTGGTTTGTTGGGTGAGCTGGAGGGACTGTTTAAAAAACTGGGCGGACTCTTGCAAATGCCCTTTGTCCCAATACTTATACGCAATTTTATTGAGGTAACGAGTGGCTTCATTGGCTTCGTTAGCTCCTATTAATCTATCGGCAGTTTTTTTATACGAATCAATCAATCTTTTTTCTGTATCACTTACAGCCTCTATCAAATGGTCGCCTGCACTTCCCGCAGACCTTGCTGCCATAGGTGGTGGTTGGCGTTGTGCCAAAACAGCAAAGGTGGTAAGTAAAAAAAGAAAGACAAAAAGCTGTAATTTTTTTATAAAATTACAGCCTACAGATACGTTGCCAAAAAGGTAACGTGAGAACTTCATAGAAATTAGTTGGTTGTTTGAGCTAAAAGTTATTCACTTTTTCCAAACTTACACAAAGTAAGGCAAATAAGCTAATAAAATCTACATTTTTTTAGTCTTATTTCTAAATAGGTATAGTTGTTGTTATTTCTTAATGTTAAGCCTATTTTACTACCAAATAGGGCAATTTACCCCATAAAACTGTTTGTGGGCTTTGGTAGCCATTTCCCAAACAATTCCTATTTCATGTGAACCTCCTGATGCGGGTGTAAGCCCTGAAATCGTGAGGTCATAACTATACATACATTTCCAATCTCCGAACCGAATACCAATCAAGCCTGCTACGGCATCTTGATAGACAGGTGTGGGTATTCCTCTGTAATATGCCCCAAAAATCAATGGAGAGTTGTCAAAAGTGAACCGTACTCCCGTATCAACTTGGCGGGCAGTTCCTTGCATTTTCACCAATAAAGTAGGCAGCATATACGTTTGATAGTTCTTTGCACCCATAGGCAAGGTAGCCCCTAAATGTAAAGCAAATTTCATGGGTAATACGGCATTGCCAATATTCAAAGCCCCTACTGTGGGTTTATTTAAGTGATTGGCAGCAAAACCTACCCAAAATTTGTCGTTATGCACCAAAATTCCTGTTGAAAAATCCATGACCAACCTACTCATCACCAAAGGGGCTTCTGAAATAGGCGGTTCATTGAGTAAAACTTGGCTTGGAAACACCAAATTCATGTAGTCATTACCTCTTTGCAACACACCGCCTTGCAAACCTAAACGGAAAGTCCATTTTTTTAATTGGAAATTGAAGGCATAACTTCCCATTGCAGACATAGACACAGCTCTGTCTTTCCCTGCCAAATCGTGGCTCAAAAGTAAGCCAAAACCACTCCGCAAAGGCACAAGATTATATTCTACGCTGGCGGTAGTGCTGATAAACTGTGCATCTATAGCTAACCATTGGCTACGGTGCAGCAAGTTAGCCCGCCATTGTTCAGTTGCCCCTGTCATGGCAGGGTTTAAGTACAAGGGACTATTAAAAAATTGCGTATATTGAATATCCTGAGCTGTAGTTTTGTATGACAACAAACCCAAAAAAAATATCAAACAACAAGTATAAGTAATAAAAATAGAAGGTTTCATCTGAACAAATAAGTGAGTTTTTGAGTAGAATTATTACAAAAGTAGCTTTACTATCAACCCCACAAGGGTTTATAGGGTCGTGCTTTAAAAACTTATAGTGAAACTAATTTTTTTCAAAGAAATAAGTTTGATTGTCTTCAAGAAGCTCTATAAAGATGACATCTTTTAGAAAGATGTCATCTTTATAGAGCTTCTTGAAGACTACGTATAACAATTCA
>CANGYA010000026.1 GCA_947457925.1 Cytophagales bacterium
TCCATTCCGAACAGAGAAGTTAAGCCCTATGTCGCCGATGGTACTGCAATGAAATGTGGGAGAGTAGGTTACCGCCACGAAGATATAAAGCCCTTATTCGTACTAGAAATAGTAAAGAATAAGGGCTTTTTCGTGGATGTTAATGATATGGGAGGAGGTGCTAAATGAATTACAAAATGTGATAAATACTACTTCTTAGAAAGTAGTGATAATAATGATGAACATACTTTTTTGGGTAGTCTTAAATATGTAATGATAGGTATCTATTGTAGTGGCAAATGAAATACTTGATAGCCTCTATATAATTTTCCTGCTTTCGAGTTGTCGCACCATTGGAAAAATCTAATGCTTTACTCACTAATCTGCTGCACCTTTGTTTTTAGGTATTGTTAAATCTCTCTATGTGATTGGTATAACCTTTCTCTTTTCCTGCTGCCATATATGCTGGTCGGGGTCTAAAAGCTGATAAGCCTGTCAAAAATCAGTAAAAAATGTAGCTTTTATTGTCAAAACAGGAGCAAGTTTATCAAATAAGATTTGAACATCTTCCTTTTCTCGTCCTCCCACATAAAAGCCCACGATTTGTCTATTAGCTGTATTCGTGACTAACCAAATCCATTGTTTATTTATTTATTGCCCACAAAAGACCATAGTTTATCGGCTTCAAAACGATACAATTCATAGAAAACTCCTTCTTGCTGCTCATATAATTCTCGCATCACTTCATCATCAATGGCTATGTAATCCTCAAAGTCAATCTCTAAATCTTGCTCAAATGACGCAATTATAAACTCAGAAGGACAAGTGTTTTTTTTGATGGGGCGATGCTATAGATATACTGCTCAAATTTATCTTCCAAACTGACAAACAAATCACTGATATAGCCTTGTAAGTACACCTCAGAGACCTCTATCGTTCGAGCAATACCTGCCAAGTATATTTTTTCCAGCAATAATTTGTTAATTAAGGATTTATCTTTCTCTGTAATTACCTTATTTTCAAGCTTTAATACAAACTGGCGACCACAACTTTTACAGGCATAATTCTGTTTACCGTTGTGGATATGACCATTCAATTTCACTTTTTTACTTTGGCAATTAGGGCAGCTAATCATAAAAAATACTATTTTTAAAAGTTACTTTTTTTGTAAATTTACTCAAATTCTCTCATCTAGCATTACATAGTTAAGACTACCCTTTTTCGAAACAGTATATGTAAAGTCGTTTTACAAACAGACCACCTCAATTTTACTGCCGAAAAAACTGTAGAGTTGTTTTAGGCAATTTGTCCAAAGGCATTTATTTCTTAACCATAACTCTCTAAAATGTGAAGCAACTATCACAAAAGTGGTGGTACATCGTAGTAGTGTGGCTAATTAAAGGCTACCCCCACTATTTTTACATACTCATTATTTTGATAGATATTACACTTTTCAAAAGAAACAGTTCTGATAAGAATAAGCCCCAAAGGTGATATTTATCACCTTTGGGGCTTATTCTTATCATTGTTTAGTATTGTCATTACCACTAAATTTGCAGTCATACCTTGAAAATTTTTTATGAAAAACTCCACTCCTTCCCCCTCAGATGCCTTTAGGGATACCTTAGGCGTATTAGACGAAGACGGACACCGTCTCCGTATGTACCCCAAAGCCGTAGATGGGCAGTTTTACAAAGCTCGTACCATTGTGGGGTTTACCTTGTTAGCCTTGCTGTTTGCAATGCCTTGGGTGCATATCAACGGACAGCAGTTTTTGTTGTTCAATGTCTTAGAACGGAAAGCTGTTATTTTGGGTATCATGTTTTTTCCGCAAGATTTGTTCTTGTTTGCCCTTGCTATGATAACTTTCGTGGTCTTCGTCATTGTCTTTTCTATTGCCTATGGTCGGTTGTTTTGTGGTTGGGTGTGTCCGCAAACTGTTTTTATGGAAATGGTTTTTAGGCGAATAGAACATTGGATTGAAGGAGATGCCAACCAACAACGCAAATTGGATAATGCAGCGTGGACAACCGAAAAAATTATGAAAAAAACAGCCAAACATACTCTTTTCTTGTTGGTTTCGTTTTTGATTGCCAATACATTCTTGGCGTATTTGGTCGGTAGCAAAGAGTTACTCAAATTAGTTACACATTCGCCTTTTGAACATCTTACTTTGTTTGTGTCTTTGTTGGTGTTTACGGGGGCTTTTTATATTGTTTTTGCCAAAGTAAGAGAGTTGGTTTGTATTGTGGCTTGTCCGTATGGTCGTTTGCAAAGTGTATTGTTAGACAATAAAAGTATGGTCATCGCCTACGATTTTGTGCGTGGCGAACCCAGAGGCAAACTCAAAAAAAATACGATTGCCCCTGCCGAAGCTCCCAAACAAGGCGACTGTATAGACTGTAAATTGTGCGTGCAAGTTTGCCCTACGGGAATAGACATTCGGAATGGTACGCAGTTGGAGTGTATTAACTGTACGGCGTGTATAGATGCCTGTGATGACGTAATGGAGAAAATTAATAAACCCAAAAAGTTGATTCGGTATGATTCTATTGAAGGCATTACAAACAATAAACCTTTTGGTTTTACAAAAAGAATGGCAAGTTACAGCGTGGTGTTGGTGCTGTTGATGACTTTGTTATCGTACTTTTTATTGACTCGCAAGCCGTTGGACGTGGTGGTGATGCGTACACAAGGACAACTGTACCAAGAAATAGACAGCGTAACAGTAAGTAATTTATACAACGTAGAGTTTGTAAACAAAACTCCCGAAACCATGAAGGTATGGCTAAGAGTAAAAGACGTACCCGCCAAAATTAATTGGGTCAATTCGCAAAGTTTTATTCAAATTAACAGTGGCGAAGTGCTAAAAACTACGCTATTCATAGAAACAGCCAAAAAGACTTTTAACAAAACCAGCAATAAAATTATCTTGGAAGTGATGAATGGCGACAAGGTACTCACAGAAACAAAAACTACGTTTCTTGCTCCTATGGGTGGGAAGTAAAATAAAATAACTAATTGTTTAGTAATCAAAAATTTAGACCTATAAATTTTCAATAGTTTGTAGGTCTAAAATCAACATATTTATTTACCGTACCCTTACCTTAAAATACCCTCTAACGTGCTTTTCTCTGTAATTGGCTGTTTCTTTATTTTTATCATTAAGTTTTTCAAAATTAACTGCCCAATAATCTATTTTAGCTTCCATAGTTTTGCCGTCCCATGCCAAAACTTCTATATTACCAGACTGTTCATTAGTCCAATAGTCATTAAAACTTGACCAACATTGGTCATAATTTTGACGAAACGAAACACCTGATATAAAACGAGTAAGGAAAGTTAAAGGATACTGATGCCCTACTTTGATACTATCTAAAGGGATATAATGAGCTATACTGATATTAAACCTTTTATCACTTGTTGGTAGTGTATCAGACGTAATACTAAAACCATTCGCATTTATGTAACCAATACCAATATGTGTGAAATAGTATGCTTGGTTATCTACAACAAATTTTACAATACCTCGTGCTGGTTTATATTCTGGTTCTTTTTCTGAACATTGACAAAAAATAGATAAAAAGAACAATAAAAAGAACTTGATGATTGTTTTCATAGAAAATATATGATTAAAATTGTATTAAACCAACTCTATAAAGTTGTTGAAACTTTATAGAGTTGAAAATCATTCTGTTGTGATTTTTACCACCAAGCATTTTCTGTATATCTACCACCAAAATTTGTATGTTCCGGTTTATCTACATAACTGTCATAGATACAGCCTTCTGAATCTATAATTGCAAAATCTAAGCCTCCCCAAGTCCAACCCTGTAAAAGAGCTTGTGATAAATCCCCACCATCTTCACGATAAATAGAAGGGGAATAATAAACTCCTTTGTCAAAAAACTGATTATTATTATAGACAGTAGTTCCAGCATTAAGATTTGTAATTGTTTTCTTTCGCACTTCTCCTGCTGGTTGCCAGCTATTGTAGCCATGACTCCAATACTCTAATTTCAGCTTAGTTTGTGATACATAAGAACTGTACGCAAACCAATTATCACGGTAAAACGCCATTTCATAGACTATCTTGCGTCTCATTCCTGCCTCACCATTTATTCTGTACTCTCTTTGGTAACGGGCATTTATTGTATTAGGAGAAAAACGAGTCAGTTGTGTTTGTTTGCTATTTTTCAAATTCCAAGGACTATTCGGCAAGCCTACTTGCTTCGGTCTATATTCATATTTTAAGGGAATAGCATCAGGATTTGTTTTAATACTTGCCAGCAATTTTTCATCTCCATTAGGAATAAAATACTTGAAACCATCAGCCGCATAACAAACCAATGTATCACCTACTTGTATTTCTCCTTTTTCGTTCAAAATAGCTGCATAACCCACAGGAAAATCAGACAGGTTAAAACCGTTTTCTTCTGTATTTATCTTGTATTGGTACAAAGATTTGTAGCCAGCTTGTTGCTGAAACTTAAGCATATTTGCTAGGGCTTGTTTTTGGGCAAAACGGGTGGCTTGTAAAAAATCAAACGAATTTTTGAATACCAATCTGCCGTTTTTTACCTGAAAAGCAGGCATAATAGTTTTTTCGTTTACGTCCCAGCTAAAAAATTTGTCAGCCTTTTTAGTGTTTGCTGTTTCAATCCCCTTGCTTACTTCGTTTACAGTATCGTCTTTACAAGCACTTGTAAATAGTGTTACTGTACCCGCCAAAATTAGACTTGCGACTTGCGACTTGCGACTTACAAAATACAGAGTTAAAAATAGTTTTCATAATAAAAAAGTAGTTATCTCTATTTGGTTTTATTTGTGTAAACAACTACGCTGCAAACCTATACAGATTTTTTAGGTAAAAAAAATTATTTGGCAAAAATTAACAAATTCTCATTAATTTTAGGATTTTAAATAGTTATATTAATATATGTTTGTTGTTTCATGTATTTGCTTCATAATAATATATATCTTGACTGCTTTTATCATGTATAAGTAACAGAAAAAACGTACTTTTGTAGCTTATTCACAAGAGCATGAAATTACACCGCAATACCGTAGAGGCTATTTTAGTTGCCCTCAAAGAAATTTTTGAAGGCGAAAAATATGCCGATAGAGTCATAGAAAAAGTTTTAAAGAGTAATCCTAAATGGGGAGCAAGAGATAGGGCTTTTATTGCCGAAAACACCTACGAAATTGTGCGTTGGTGGCGTTTAATCTTATTCACTATCAAAGTTGAAGAACTTGCCAATCCGCAAAAGTACGGAGAAGGTTTGGGCTTTTATTGGCGAGTTTTTGGGGCTTGGTGCGTACTCAATCAACAAGAACTCCCCGATTGGCAGGAATTTAAGTACATAGACGCAAAGGCGGTGCAGCGTAGATACCAACAAGCCCAAACAGAACGGAAAATTATGCAGGCTATTCCAGATTGGTTAGACGAAGTAGCCTCTTTGGAATTGGGCGAACAGTGGGACAGTGAAATGACTGCTATGAACCAAGAAGCCCCTGTAATTTTGCGAACAAACACCCTGAAAACTTCGCTGCCCGAACTACAAAAGCTATTGGCAGAAGACAACATAACGACTTATAGTTTTGCAGACACCGCCATTAACCCTGCTCAACTGCCTTTGCCGTATGCCTTGCAATTAGCCCAACGCAGAAATATTTTTACTTCTGTGCATTTCAAAAATGGCTTATTTGAAATACAAGATGCTGCTTCTCAATTAGTTGCACCGTTTTTGGACGTACAAGAAGGTATGCGTGTGGTAGATGCCTGTGCAGGGGCTGGTGGAAAAACACTGCACTTGGCTACATTAATGAACAATAAAGGGCGTGTAATTTCAATGGACACCGAAGGCTGGAAATTGGACGAATTGCGGAAAAGAACTGCCCGCAATGGCATTAGCAATGTAGAGCCTCGTGTCATAGACTCTAACAAAGTGATTAAACGGTTAGAAAATTCGGCAGATAGGTTGTTATTAGACGTGCCTTGTTCGGGCTTAGGTGTATTGAAACGAAACCCTGATGCCAAATGGAAACTCCACCCCGATTTTATCACAAGAATTAAAGCCACACAAGCCGAAATTTTGGGCAGTTATGTGAGTATGTTACGAAAAGATGGCGTATTAGTCTATGCCACTTGTAGTATTTTGCCCTCTGAAAGTGAGGAACAAGTACGAAAGTTTTTGGAACAACAAGACGGTAAATTTGAGCTATTGGCAGAACTGCGGACTTCGCCAGCCCAAACAGGTTTTGATGGTTTTTATATGGCTAAATTGGTAAAGAAAAGTTAATCATAAAAATATTAAGGTTTTGTAACATAGACTTTAGTCTGTGTACTTAATGTGTTGAAAACTAAACACTTATTACACAGACTAAAGTCTATGTTACAAAACTATAATTACTTCTCATTCAAATATTTCCACATCAAACTTGCCGTATAATTGGCTACACTTGGGCGTTTCAATTTTTCTTCCAACTCCCGATAATCAGCAGCTATAGACAGTCTGTTTTTGTGTAAAACTAATTGTAGTTCTTCTATCAATGTGTTGGTATTAAAATCTTTTTGTAGCAATTCAGGCACTATTTTTTTGTCCATTATCAAATTAGGCAAAGCCATGTACTTGGCTTTTACAACCATTTTACCTATCCAATAAGTAATGGGGCTTACTTTATAACAAACCACTTGTGGCACTTTGAACAAAGCCGTTTCTAAAGATGCCGTCCCCGAAGCCACAATCGCAGCTTTGGCATGGTACAATAAATCATAAGTTTCGTCAAAAACCACCCGTACTTCATGGTGTTGGGCTTCAGTATATACTTCTTTGGGCAGGGTGCTTACGCCAGCAATTACAAATTGGTAGTCAGAGAAAAGGCGTGTAATAGACAAAAACGGGATTAATAAAGACAAAACCTCTTGTTTTCGGCTACCGGGCAGTACCGCAATGATAGGTTTATCGGGTAAAAAATGTTTTTTCTTAAAGTTGGCTTGAGGTTTAAAGGCTTTTACCATGTCGTACACAGGGTTGCCGACATAATCTACTTCATAGTCGTATTGGCGGTAAAAGTCCTTTTCGAAGGGCAAAATCACAAACATTCTATCTACAATTTTGCGAATAGTTTTTGCTCTGCCCTGATTCCACGCCCAAATTTTTGGCGAAATATAGTAAAACACCTTGAAACCTTGTTTTTTGGCAAACTTGGCAATGCGTAAATTAAAACCTGCATAATCTACCAAAATCACTACGTCTGGCTGATAGGCTACAATATCTTGTTTGCAATGTTTCAAAAAATGACGGATTTTGCCCAAATGCTTCACCACTTCCCAAATGCCCATAAAAGCCATTTCGCTGTAGTGTTGCACAAGGTCAGTGCCTGCGGCTTGCATAGCCTCTCCGCCCCACCCCCGAAACTCCGCCGCTGCGTCTTGTTGTTTCAGGGCTGTTATCAAGTTGGCTGCGTGTTGGTCGCCAGATTTTTCGCCTGCAATGATATAGTATTTCAAGTCAGTTTAGATTTAGTCGTTTGATAGAAGTACAATTTTAAAAATTTATTGTAGGATTACAAAAGTTTTGTAATTTTTTCGCCTATTCAACCTCAACCAGTTACGCATCCCGCCCTCCATTTGGAGAGGGGTGTGGGGGGAGGTCTTTCAAAACAATGACTTCATTACACTACCAACTTTACGGAGAAGGCACGCAAATATTCATTGCCTTTCATGGTTTTGGGCAAGATGCTACGGTATTTGCCCAATGGCAACAGCTATTCCCTAACAGCAAATTGTATTGTATAGATTTATTTTTTCATGGGCAAAGCAAATGGACAGATGAGGACTTGCTATTGAGCTTGCCACAATGGCAAAGCATTTTAGCCGATTTTTTAACTACGCACCGTATTCAAAAGTTTTCATTAATAGGTTTTTCTTTAGGGGGCAAAATAGTTTTGATAAGCTACCAACTTTTTGCAGAGAGGGTGCAGGCGGTTTGGTTATTTGCACCAGACGGACTTCCTACGAGCCGTTGGTATTGGTTGGCAACAAAAACGCCGTTGCGTAGTCTGTTTCGGTATTTGATGTTGGCAGAGTACCCTGTTTTTCAAAAAATCTTGGATAGTGTAGCCCAATGGGGCATTTTTCCGAAAAAATATTTACAGTTTATCAAATCTCAAATTCGACAGCCACACCAACGCCAACAGGTTTATGCCACTTGGTTGTTATACAGAGATTTTGAGGTAAAACCCTTGCTTATTCAACAATTAGCAGTAAAATATATTACACATTTTAAGGTCTTTGTTGGTAAAAAAGATACGTTTATTCGTGCCAAACAACTACAAAAATTCGTGAATAGGTTAAGTCCTTTGGCTACGTTGGAGGTGTTGGATTGTGGGCATCATGATTTGTTGTTGTTTTACAAAAAATTATTATTTTCTAAAGTCTTGCCTTAAACCTACAGTGTGAAAAGCATTAGAAAGTATCAAAGAAAAAGACCTCAAAAGAAAGCCTCAAAAAGCAAAAAACAGACTGAATGACTAACAAAACAGTCTGTTTTTCTGTGGGAAAAATAAAGTAAATTCTGAACAACTTGCTTTATAGGTTTAGCATATTATTATTTACCTTTTTCCTCTGTTTTTTTCTCCTCTACCGTTTGTGCAAACAGCGTATCATACAAAACTTTGTATTTGGGTTCATTAGGATACAAATCAATCAATTTCAAATATACCGCCATTGCATTGAGGAAAAGTTTGTTTTCTTTAAAGTATTCAGCTTTTAACAACAAGTTGATTTCTTCGCTATTGGCACTACAAAGTTCTTTCAAATCCTCATTAATTTTTTGGCTGCGTTGCATACCCAATTCTTCTATGGCTATTACACCAAACTCTTTTGCTTTGAGCAATTCTTCAGTTTTAGGAAGTTGGTCATTCGGTTTGTCACTTTTAAAAATAGGCACAACCCGCAACATTAAATCATTTCCAGCTTCGGCAAAAGCCTTATTAGGAATTTCTAACACAATATCTTGTTCCTTGCCTTTGGTATAAATGGTATAATAGACTTGCTCCGCCAAATCCATAATCAAAATGGCATATTGTACTACTTCGCCTTTATGCGTTTTCTCTAATTCGGGAGCTACTAACCAACCCACGCCAATTTCATTGCCAAAAATATCTAAGGCTCTACCCGTTTCATTGGGCTTTACACTTATCCAATCTATGTCTTGCACATCTCTTTCTACAGCACCTGTCTTATTCATGTACCTTGAACGAGGTTGTGTTTCTTTATTGTCTTTGGTCATTTCATTGATAATAAAGTTAAAATACTTCATTTTCAAATTAGACTCCTTGCCTTGTAAAGTTTGTGCAATTAAGTCTTTGACATGGTAGTTACCCTTTGTCGTAATTTCTATAGCTTTGCCCTTACCTGTGTGAATAACCCCCAAATAACTGCCATCAACAATGACCAATTCCCCTTCTTTCAGTTTTGTTCCTACTTTTACAGGCACACCGTTTACAGTATTATTGCCTTTGCTGCCAAAGACTTGTAAAGGATAATCTTGAGCATATAACAGTTGGCAGAGTAAAAGAAATAGGCTTGATAAATAAATAGTTTTCATGGATAAAAATATTGTGGTGTGAATAATAGTTGCTAAGTGGTGTACTTATCAAACTTTAATGTACTTATAACCTATCTAAGATACGAATATTTGGCAAAAAAGATAACTTTTTAGGCAAATATCCTACACCAAAGGCATGAAATAACATTTCCTTAACAAATCAATTAGCTTGGTACTTTCGCCTCGCACCCCTGTTTTTTCACTTCACCCTGCCTGCCATTCGCCTCACCGCCCAATCTATTTTTCCAAAACTTTTTTTCTATCATCTTTGAAATGAAAATACAACAACCCTCTGGCATTAGAGAAGGGAATGAAAATGAAGTTAAAATCTTTACAAACATGAAAAAATTCGAAATATTTTTCTTACAGCTTTTCTTTTTAATGGTGGTACTTAGCTACACCGCCTTCGCACAAAGCACGCAAACGGTAAGAGGGACAATCACAGATGCAGCTTCTAAAAGCCCAATGATTGGGGCTACGGTTGTAGTTGTGGGCAGCAACCCCATCATAGGCACTGTTACAGACGAAAATGGTCGTTTCCGTTTAACAGGTGTCCCGATTGGTCGCATAAGCCTCAAAGCTACTTTGGTAGGGTACGAAGATTTTTTTGCCAAAGACATTGTAGTAAATACAGGCAAAGAAGTTGTTTTGGACGTAACCATGACCGAAAGTTTGACAAGTCTGAACGAAGTTACCGTTACGTATTCTCGCCAAGAGGACGCAAAAGTGGCTAACAATGAAATGACTACGCTAAGTGCAAGACCTTTTAATCCTACAGAAACTCTGAAATATGCGGGTAGTTTGGGCGACCCAAGCCGTATGGCAGCCAATTTTGCAGGGGTAAGCGGAGCAAACGACAGCCGTAACGATATTGTAGTACGTGGCAATTCGCCTTCTACCTTGTTGTGGCGTTTAGACGGGGTGAATATTCCCAACCCTAACCACTTTGGGGCTTTGGGTACGTCTGGAGGTCCCGTTTCTATGCTCAATGCCAATTTATTGGCAAAATCCGATTTCTTATCAGGTGCTTTTCCTTCTGAATATGCCAATGCTTTAGGTTCTGTTTTTGACCTCAAATTGCGTAAAGGCAATGACGAAAAACGTGAGTTTTTGGCACAAATGGCTTTCAATGGTTTGGAATTAGGGGCAGAGGGTTACTATACTAAAAAATCAAAAGCCTCTTTCCTTATCAACTACCGTTATTCTGTGTTTGGGCTAATGTCTGCAATAGGTTTCAAAATTGCAGGTACGCCGTACTACCAAGATTTGACCTTCAAAACAGATATTCCTGTGGGCAAAAGAGGTAATTTGAGTTTTTGGACTATAGGCGGTGTGAGTAACATAGATTTGTTGGGCAAAGATGTGGCTTCTACAGGCGACAGCTACGGAGAAGAAAACAGCAACACCAGAGTAAGTTATATGACAGGCATGGCTGCGTTGTCTTACGAACACCGTTTTACAGATAAAACGTATGGAAAAGTTACATTTTCCGCCTCTCGTGCCTACAGTAAATTTAATGGCGATACTATTCTTTACAAACCAAGAGCAGACAACAAATTAGAAATAGACAAAGAAATTCCTAATTCTTTTAGTGAGTTTACCAATGAAAAATTGTCTGTGAATTTGTCTTTAAACCATAAGTTCAATGCCAAAAACAAAGTTTCGGGAGGTGTAATTTTAGACTTTAACCGTTTTGATTTGTTGGGAAGACGCATTTATCCGTACCAACGTACTTTCCGCAGTTCTATAGGTGAAACTATGTTGGCACAAGGTTACGTACAGTGGAAACACCGTTTCAGCCAAAAATTAACTTTAAATTCAGGTATCAATGCGTTTTACTATGAACTAAATAAGCAAACGACCATAGAACCAAGAGTAGGCTTGAGCTATAACATGACCGAAAAAACTACTTTCAATGTGGCGTATGGCTTGCATAGCAACGTACAACCTATTTTATTGTCGTATTACGGTTCGCCAACAGCCAACGGACAAGTGGAGTTTACAAACAAAAATTTAGGATTCAACCGCAGCCACCATTTTGTAGTGGGCATGGACAAAAGTTTGACCGAAAACTTACGCCTAAAAGTAGAAGCCTATTACCAACATTTGTTTGATATTCCTGTTGAAGGCTTCAAAAGCTACTATTCAGTGCTAACAGAAGGTGCAGATTTTGCCCCAACAGACAAAGGCAACTTACGCAACACAGGCACAGGAAGAAATATGGGTGTAGAAATGACCTTAGAAAAATACTTTTCAAATAGTTATTATTTCTTAGTTACAGCTTCTTTGTTTGATTCAAAATATACGGGTAGTGATGGCGTAGAAAGAAACTCTCCTTTCAATACTCGTTATGTCTTGAATGTATTGGCGGGGAAAGAATTTAAAGTAGGTAAAAATGGTATTTTAACCTTAAATATCAAAACATCTACGGCAGGCGGAAGATATATTTTGTTGGTTGATGTAGAAAAGTCTAAGCAAACAGGTACAGTGGTTTACAATGAAACAGATGCGTACACACAGCAACAATCGGCTTATTTCCGCACAGATTTGAAGATTTCGTATAAACTCAATACCAAAAGGCTGACGCATGAATGGGCTATTGACTTGCAAAATATTACAAATCACCAAAATATCTTTGCTCAAACCTTTAACCCACGTACAGGCAACTTGGTTACGACTTATCAACAAGGCTTTTTACCAATTCCTTTTTACAGATTGACATTTTAAAGGTTTTTCATCATAGTAGCTACGTTTGCCAAAGTCTTGCGACCATTGGCAACGTAGTGAAACAAAAAATTGTTATCTTTGAATATAACTATTTTCATTATGATAACATCTTTAGAAAATTTGGACTTGACAAAAACGTATTCTTATGCAGACTACCTTACTTGGCAGTTTACGGAAAGAATAGAATTGTTGCGGGGCTACATTCGCCAAATGGCAGCACCGACACCACGCCACCAAAAAATATCGTTTAAGTTGGTTAAACAAATAGGCTATTTTTTTGAAAAAAAACCTTGCCAAATCTATTATGCACCGTTTGATGTACGACTTTACAACCGCAGTAAGCCCTTGTTATTAGACAAAGACGTATATACGGTAGTGCAACCTGATATTTCGGTGATTTGTGATGAAAGCAAGATAGATAACAAAGGCTGCAACGGCTCACCTGATTGGATTATAGAAATTTTGTCGCCTTCCAATCAACAAGTGGACTTGAAAGACAAGTATGAATTGTACCAAGAAAATAGCGTATTAGAATATTGGATTGTGTTCCCGAATGATAATGTCATTCAGCAATTTGTGTTGAAAGACGGAAAATATGTGCATACAGGCATATTTTCGCCTACAGAAACCATTTCGCCAGCCTTGTTTCCAGAGCTTGCCGTAGATGTTTCGGAGGTGTTTTTGTAAAATTAGATTTATACCAATTATAAATAAAATACACTCCAAAGATGTCATCTTTTTAAGAGTCTGAAACCTTGCACGTTTACTGTTTTTACAAAAGATGACATCTTTACGCATTGAACTATCTACTAAGTATAATTGGTATTAGCTACTATATTTGTCTGACACCTCACAGAGGTCGGGTAAATTGAAGACAATAATAATTTACAAAACAAAACTGAAAACTTGTAAAATATTGATTATCAAATAAATATTCACTTTTAACTTTAAAAACATGAAAACTACCTACAATACTTTTAAGAATATTTTGACAAAAAATTTCTTTATCAAACCTACTAAAATTGCTACTAAAAGCCAGCTAAACAAAGATTTAGGGATTTCTTCTTTGGAGTTTGTAGAGTTGATTGTTACTGTAGAAAATACTTTTCACATAGAAATCAACGATAAAGAGTTGGAGCATATAAAAACGGTAGGCGAATTGATTAATTGTATAGACCGTAATTTAGCTACTAAACACCCTAATTTGTACCTTAATGTTGCCTAATAGCAATAAGTATAAAGGCTATGCTACAAAAAACTTAGCGTATAATCCACTATGAAAAAACTACGTTGGTATTTGTTTGTGAGTTTGGCGGTACTCGTTGGCTTGTATCCCTTGCGGTACGTTATTATCAAACAGACTTTTGGTTTATTGACTACCAAACCCCTTGAACTACTACAAATACAGTTTGGAATACATTTTTTTACACACATATTATTTTTGGCGGGTTGGCATTGTTGGTAGGTTGTTGGCAGTTTAGTCAAAAACTATTGACTACTAACAAGCCTTTACACCGCAAATTAGGCAAAAGTTATATGATTTTTGTGGCTCTGAGTGGACTAAGTGGCTTATACATTGCTGCATTTGCTACGGGAGGCTGGGTAAGTATGTTGGGTTTTGGTAGTTTAGGAATTATTTGGTTATCAACTACTTACTGGGCTTATAGGGCTGTTAAACAAGGAAAAATTGTTTTGCACCAACAACTGATGACGTATAGTTATGCTGCTTGTTTCGCTGCGGTTACGTTGCGGATTTGGTTACCCTTGTTGATAATTACGTTTCAAGACTTTTTCATTGCCTACAAAATTGTGGCTTGGCTAAGTTGGTTGCCTAATATGGTAGTGGCGTATATTCGCAATCAATCTATAAGCAAAGTAAGTATGAATACGAATTAAATATTGAGTTTATGAATAGTTTTTATTATTACCTCACCCTGCTCTCTCCATTTGGAGAGGGTTCTATAAAATCATTCATAAATGCTATTAAATTTTATTTTTTAGACTAAACAAGAACAAACTCTACTTTCTATGAAAATTTATATCTTATTGGCTCACCCTTTGTCCCAAAGTTTTAATGGACAAATAGCCGATGCCTACTACCAAAAAGCCCAACAGTGTGGGCATGAAGTACGCATACAACGGTTAGGAGAAATGGATTTTGATGTGGTCTTGCGTAATGGCTACCAAAAAATACAAGCCTTAGAGCCAGATTTGGTGCAAGCCCAAGAAAATATTTTGTGGTGCGACAAGTGGGTAATTGTTTATCCAATGTGGTGGGGTTCAATGCCTGCTTTGCTCAAAGGTTTTTTTGACAGAGTGTTACTACCAAAATTTGCGTTTCAGTACCACAAAGACGACCCTTTTTGGGACAAGCTCTTGAAAGGTAGAAGTGCCGAACTCATCACTACTTGTGATGCCCCAACGTGGTGGGTGTGGTGGCAGTACGGCAACGCAGACATCAAGGCTATCAAAGTGGCTACTTTAGAATTTTGTGGTTTTAGCCCTGTTAAAGTAACTCGAATTGGTCGGTTGCGTTTTTTGAGTGAGGAGGAAAGAAAAACTTGGATTGAAAAGATTGTGAAAAAAATTAAGTAAATTGTATAGCTATTCAAAACTTTTGAAGGCTTAAAGGCTTCCAAAAGTTTATCAGCTACATTTGTAAAATGAAAATAACAAAAATAGAAGAAATAGAAACATTGGCTCAACAATATGTCGTATTGAGCAAGGGAGTAATTGACTACATGAAGTATGCCCATTATGCAGCCGTACAACATTCTACCGCCATAGAGGGCAGCACCTTGACTATTTCACAAGTTAATAATCTATTAGAATATGGCAAAACAGCCAAAGACAAGCCTTATGAACACCACCAAATGGTGCATGACCACTATACTACCCTGCGTTGGGTAATAGAAAAGGCACAAAATAAGGAGTTATTGTCCGTAGATTTGATAAAAGAAATAGGAGCAGGAGTAATGAAAAATACAGGCACAGTACAAAACACTATGCTGGGTAGTTATGACACAAGCAAAGGGGAATTTAGGTTACAATCTGTTTATGCAGGAAAAAGAACTTTTCCTAACTATCAAAAAGTGCCTAATTTGGTGAAACAGTTGTGTTTAGAAACAAATAAAAGGCTGCAAACAGCCCAAACTTTTCAAGAAAAAATAGAGGTAGCTTTTTATGTGCATTTTGAGATGGAGAGCATACACATTTTTGGTGGTGGTAATGGGCGTACTTCAAGGTTATTGATGAATTATGTGCAACAATATTTTGATTTGCCTTTGGGGATTGTATTTCGCCAAGATAGAACTAAATACATAGATGCCTTAGAAGCTACCCGCAATAAAGAAGACTCAAGTATTTTCTACCAATTTATGTTTAGCCAATATAGAAAGTTTTTGAAGGAAGAAGTTAAAAAATTATTAGCTCTACAATAAACCTGCAATACTACTATGCAATTCAACGATAAAAAAATAAGACTTTTCGGCATACCAATTTTGACTTTTGTGGTATTATTGGCTACACATTGGCAAGATGTGATAGTAAAAGGTAATGTTGCTTTGTGGACTGAATGGTATTTGATGTGTTTAGTCAATACGGTTGTAATTTGGGAAGGTTGTCGTAGTATTATGTTATACTTTATCAATAAATATCCACATTATTCACAAACACAGTACCGTTTAACAGTTCAAAGTATCATTATTTTGACATACCTGTTGGTAGTAACATGTATTATAGATGAATTAATTTGTAAAATGCTACTCTCTCATACAAAAGAAGAAGAATTATTTGAGGGTTTTAAACATAGCCTTGTCCCTACATTCATTGTGGCGTTGATTTATGAAACGGCATTTTTCTTTTATGGTTGGAAAGAATATATGATAAAAACAGAGGCGTTGGCTCGTGCCAATGTGCAGTCGCAGTTAGATGCCCTGAAAAGCCAAATTGACCCTCATTTTTTGTTCAATAGTTTGAATACCTTAGCAGCCTTGATAGACGATGAAAACATAGATGCCCAAGAATATTTGTCAAAATTGGCAGACGTTTATCGGTACGTACTGATTAACAAAGAAAAAAATACGGTGAGTATTGCCGAAGAAATAGATTTTATCAATGCCTATATTTATTTGAATAAAACTCGGTTCAGAGAAAATTTACAAGTTGAACTACAAGTGCCTAACGAAACGTATTCGCAACGCATAGCCCCGTTGAGTTTACAAATTTTGGTAGAAAATGCCATTAAGCACAATGTCATTTCAGCAGAAAAACCCTTGAATATCAAGATTTTATGTAATGAAGATTATTTGGTGGTAGAAAACAACTTACAAGAAAAACGTACTTTTGAACAATCTACCAAAGTAGGCTTGCAAAATATCAAAAACCGTTATGCCTTGTTGTGCCAAACCCCTATTGAGATTATTAAAACCACACAGTTTTTTACAGTTCGTTTACCCATTTTGAGTGCCGTATGACAGCCCTAATCATAGAAGATGAATATTTGGCAGCAGAAAGGCTGCAAAAATTGATACAAAAAGTAGCCCCTGATTGTCAGGTACTTAGCACTGTGGGCAGTGTAGAAAAAGCCATAGATTGGTTAGAAAATAACCCACAACCTACGTTGATTTTTTCGGATATTCAGTTATCTGATGGGCTAAGTTTTGAGATTTTTGATACTGTTTTGGTCAAAAGTCCTATCATTTTTACGACTTCCTATGACGAGTACGCCATCAAAGCCTTTAAGGTGAAAAGTATAGATTATTTGTTAAAACCTATCAAAATTCAGGAGTTGGAAAAAGCCATACAAAAATACAAAGACCTGCACCAAGAGGCTTTAACGCAGCAACTTCAAAAAATAGAAACCTTGATAGACACGATACACAGCCCAAAAAAGGCCTACAAAAGCCGTTTTTTAGTCAAACAAAATGACCAACTTTTGCCGATAAACCAAGACGATATTGCGTATTTTTTTACGGCTAATGAAATGGTTTGTTTGGTACACAAAGATGCTAAACAATATTTAGTAGATTACACCCTCGAAGATTTAGAAGATTTGCTCAACCCGAAGCTGTTTTTTAGGCTCAACCGCCAATTTATAGCACACATTCAGGCTTTGCAAAAAATTCATACCTATTTCAATGGTAAATTAAAACTGGAACTTCGCCCTGTTACTTCGCAAGAAGTATTGGTAAGTAGAGAAAAAGCACAAGTTTTTAGGCAGTGGGTAGAGGCAAGTTGATGTCCTTTAGTATGGGCTTCAGCCCACACAAGGGTTTGGTAAACTTTGATAGCCTCTAATCTACTCTCCACAACTTAATATAAGTATCTTGCCCTGCGGAAGCAAAAGTATTGGGGCTACAAAAAAGAATTTTGCGAGGCGACTCGTCATAATAAGTACGGATACACTCCAAAGACTGGCTGTCCCACAAACGAATAGAGTGGTCTTTTGAACTACTCAAAAAGTATTTGCCTGTGCCGTCCACCGCCAAACTTGTAATTGGGGCTTTGTGTCCTGTCAATTCGCCAACGATTTTGTTAGTTTTCCAATTCCATATTTTAATGTTGTATTCCATGTCTTCAAACAAAATACATTCATCATTCATAGAAAATTGAGCCACTGCCGAAGCATCATGCAACAAAGTGTAGGTAGCCAAACATTCGCCTGTGGCTACACTCCAAACTCTAATGGTTCTGTCTATGCCTTTGGACAATAAAAATTCTCCGTTGTGGCTAAACGACAAATGCGTAATAGAAGTGCTTTGCTTGGGTTTTTCTATACGTTGTTTATCCAAATCGGCATTGTGTCCTGCCAATGTTATCATGCACTTTTCACGATAAAACTGCAAAAGATTGTCGTTGATAACAGCTTTTTTCAGTTTTTTAATGCTTACCAATCGTATTAATGTATCTTCATTCAAGGCTACTAACTTAGCATCTGGGCTTAGTCTGACCAAATTGGTTTGTGCCAAAGGATATTTTTCGCCAAAAACCTCCAAAGGTATTCGCAAAGATTGTACGAATTGTTTGCTTTGTTGGTTGGCTTGGGCAAAAGGTATGATTTGCAACACTTTTTGCTTGTGTGCCTTACTCAAACATAATATATACTCTTCGTCTTTGTGATTACCCGCAACCATGTTCAAAATTTCATTGGGTTGGTAGTCTTGCAAACTGTCTGTAACAGCAGCCAAACGCACAAAACGAGTAAATTGGGTAGTCGTTTTTTGATAAACTCTCAAATTATTTTCCTCACCAATACTCAACCAATTTTTAGCAGGAATTAACGCAAAATCAAATTCGTTGCCTTCTGTTTTAATGGTGCTAAAAGGCAGCCTTCGCATATCTCTTGACCGTACCACATTGTCTTTGCTCACAGACGTAAGAAAATTTCCGTCTTGGCTAAATGTAATGGCGGTTACTTGGTTTTGGTGGTAATAGTCTATAATGTCTTCGGCTTGTTCATAAATGGCTTTCACAATCACTTGGTTAGTGCCGTAAGGTTGGGCAGCCACAAAACGGGCATCTGGACTTAGGGCAAACACACCAATTTTGGGAATACCCGTTTGGTAATACAAATCAAAATTGATAGTGTAAAGAGGTTCTGAAACACTCCACTTTACTACATAGGCTATATGTCTGTTCCGTTCCCACTGCAAAAACGCCAAAGTTTCGCTGGTGGCAGCTATTTGTAAATCTATGGCACTATCAGCAGCTATTTCCCGCAAAGATTGGAAATTGTGCAGATGACGCAGCATAATTTTGCCTCTTTCAGCTGTGGCTATCATCGTAGTGGATGTGGCAGACGAAATAAATTTGCCACTGTTAGGACGAATAACATTTTTGTCTATTTTACCCGAAACTATATCTACTTTGCTAATACCATTGACACCCACCACCACAAAACTCTTACCATCTGCCAAAAACTCTATTTGATGAATGACAGAGTCGATGATAGAAAAACTTTTTTGCAAAACACCTTTTTGCAAATTAATTAACTTCAAGACCGAAATATGTCCTTCTTCTTCCCATTTTGTTTCCCAAACATCTTGTTGGTCTGTCAAATTGATAAGAGTGCTGTCGCCCAAAACCAATAAGTGTGTGCCTTGTGGATTAAACACCATTTTTTTGAATACCACACCTCCCACACTCACATCTTTGATAACTTGCAGTAACTTAGACGAGTCGGCAGTATAAATGCTAATGTCGTAGTCGTGAGCAATGGCAATGAGTTTGTTGTTGGCACTACGGCTTACCAACTGAATTGCCTCTTTCGACTGAATAGTTTGGTAACGACTTTCTATCCGTTCTTTAGACTTTGAATGGGCAGCAAAACTCAATACCTCCGCATCTACATACTGTTGCGTAGGACTAACTCTGTACGTATAAACCCTTTTTTCTTCGTTAGGTCTGCCATAATTGATGAAGTAGGTCAAAGTAGCCACAGTAGAGGCTTGGCTTTGAGGCTGCTTTTTGGAAATATAACGGTGAATTTCTACCAAATAGTCGCCTTGTTCGGCATTTTTCAACAAATATTCTTCGGGATTGTACTTGCCCGAAGCTGCGTGTGTAGAAATTAAACCACCTATTTGGGTACTTGTATTGGCATAATAGGCTTTTTCGTCTGTAGGTTCTACGATATATAAGTCCAAATCTATGGCAGGGTTGTCCCACTCCAGCATCACCCGAATATCTAAAGGCATCGGCTTTCTCAACTCCGAAGGCATATTTTGAATATTCAGTTTTTGGGGTGTATTCGTCAAAATATTGTTGATTTCTCCCAAACACATTTCTTGTAAAGGCATATACTTTGCCTCCCACATATTCGCCACGACTTCATATAAATAATCTATAGCTTTTTGGTTTTCGCCAATTTCTGCATAGCATAAGGCTAAATCCCTGTATGTGTGCGGGTTATGAGGCATTAACAGTAAAATTTTTTCATAAATAGGCACAGCCAATTCGTACCGTTGCATACTTGCCAACTGTTTGGCTATCAAATTGAGTTGGTGCGGGCTGTCTGCAAACAACTCCGTAACATTGGACAAAACTTTGACTGCCCACTGTTTAAAACCTGCCTCAAATAATAAATTGGCAGTTTCTATATAAAATTCGGCTTGTTGCCCATACTTTTCTTTGGCAGTGCGGTAGGCTTTGAGGCGTTGCGTCGAATCCCCATTTTGCAAACCCAACAAATAATTTTCATCAAGAGCAACAGCAAAATCTGTTAGCAACTCAAAAACGTATTGGTCGTGTGCCTCAAAAGCCAAAGCCTTAGCAGTAGGCGAAGTTTTGATGTGTCGGGCAGTATTCGCACTGTCGGATAGCACTTCTTCTATGCTCCAAAAAAAGCCTGCCTCCTCGCCTATGTCTTGTGTACTAAAATCCGTTCTGCCGTACTCTATTTCTTCTTGTTCATCACTCAAAAAGTCTTTTTCGTACCAAGCCCGCCGTTTAGCATACAAATTAGCAATTTGCTTAAAGGCATTTTCAGCTTCCTCACTTTCTTCATACTTTTCTTGTGGCAAAGCCCTGTAGTAATCCGATAATTCTTTCCTATACAACCAACTCAAATGCTGCGGAATAGGCAAGGCATAATGTAAATAGTCCGCAATATTTTGAGGCACTACCCAAGACATTCCTTGTGTGGCTATGCTGTATTTCTTGCTCAACTCCTGAATAATTTTGCGGTGAGTTTCATAGTTTTTGAGCAAAACACCCAATTCAATACTTGCCCATACCGTTTCTATGTAGTAGCCTTTACTAAAAGTCTGTCTTTGTATTTTCAGGGCTTGTGTAGTCTGCGTTTTGCCTTTGTAGCCCCATTTTAGACGTACTTCGGTCATTTCTTTGAGTAGCTTGCCCGTAAGTTGTATGCTTGTGGGGGTGCGTACTACTTGCACATTACTCATGTCCTCTTTGGTGTACTCTATGCCCACAAATTGACAAGGCTGTAATAGCAATAATTTGCTGGCATCATTCAGCGTAAGTTTCGTTAAATCAAGGTATTGTCCGCCAGACGCATTGACCAATTCGTACAAAGTAGAGTTAGGGACAGATGTAAGATTTGCTGTATTTTGGCGTGAATTGAGCCATATTAAAGGTTTTCGGCTGTTTTTGGTTTTGGGCAAATGTCCAAAATTGCTCTCTCCATCAGTAAAAATCAATATTTCGTCTGCCTCGTAACTATCTATAGACAAACAAGCCAAATTTGTACCACCGTCAAATTCTAATTGTTGCAAGTATTTCCGCACTTCTTGGAAACCTCCGCCTTCTATCTGAAAAGTCTTTGAAGAAACAATATCATGGCTAAATCCTATAATTTGTAACTCAACTTCACTAATTTTTTTGATATAACGGTTCAATACATTCAGCTCTGCCTCTCTATTGCGTTGTTTGCCAGACAAAGATTGGTCGTACAAAATGACAATTTTCTTAGGTAAATCTTTCTCTTTACTTTCTACTTCGCAAGGCGGAATTTCGGCATAAAAATAATAGTGTGGTTGGGTACGGCTACGCCCCACAAAAACCTGTTCGGTAGTGGTATTGGGAAAACTAATGACAAAAGGTTTAGGCAAACTTACCTGTTGAGCCTTAAAAATATAGTTTTTTTCTGTACTCGTAATATTGTTTTTTTCATAGCTAAAAGCCTGTAAACCATTGGTTTGTAGGGTAGGTAAAAGGTTACTTGTGATAGCTACTTGTAGCTGTTGCAAGTTTTTTCCCAAAGGCAAAGGCAGTTCATACAACCACTTTTTGCCGTCATATTGCATTTCTGTTTGGTACTCAATAATAATTTTTTGTAGTCGTTTTTGGGATAAATTTTGTAAAGTATAAGCAAAATGTGGCGTAATGGTCTTGCCAAACACTTGTTGCGTAAGGGCAGCACTGTGTACAGCATGGTAATCTTGGTGCGAACTTTCTAAAACCAAACCCTCTGCCCAAGCCGTATCTACTTGCACCGCAAACCTACGAATGGCGTGTGCAGGCACATTGGCAAAGGTAAAAACGGCTTGTTGGGCGGTGGTGTCTTCCCAAGCAAAACTCAATTCTAAGTGTGTGAAGACATAACGCCCAATCGGGGTGAGTTCTGCCCGTACAGTTTGCAGTTCGGCAGGGATAAATTGCTGTGAGGCTTGTTGCAACCAAAATTGTGGGGCTTGGTTTTGTCCAATACAAAATAAGGCTTGGCATAGCAAATAAACGCAACCAAGCACCAAAGTAGTGTACCGCAAAGTAGTTTGAACAGCCCCCATATTTACTCAAAAATAGTTGTTGAAAATACTATTTTTTTTTCGCCAAAGGTCTGCATTTATTACTAAAATATTGTCAATGCAAGTTTTTTTAACAGATAGGTGAAAAAATTGGCTTTATAGTAAAGTTTTGGGTATGCCTATTCACAGCCTAAAGGCTATGCTACAGTATTAACTTCTTGTATTGAAACATGAAAAAAAGCCTACTCAAAATGAGTAGGCTTTTCTCTTACAACTTAACCCTATCTGATATGAAAAAGAATATCATATAGACAAATATACGATTTTCTAATAAAAAAGTTTCACGTTGCTTAAAATTTAACTTTAACCCTTACTGTTTGCGGTGTGTTATTAGTACCTACTTGCCACTTGCCTGTTCTCTTTACGGCTAATTGGGCTGCTTTATCACAAAACTCCGTCAAAGACTCTATAATTTTAGTGTTTAATACCTCGCCATTTACCCCAATTTCTGCTTCTACAACTACAATTCCTCTTGGCAAAGACGCACTTTTAGGCAGGTTTTCGGCTAATTCTTCGTAGTAATTTGCCCAACCACCTACAGGGACAAGATTCACTGGAGTAGGTTTTGCCAAAGCCTCTTGGTTCATAGCTCTTTTACTTTTAGCTGCTTCAAAATCTGCTTTAGTTTCCTCTTTTTTATCGGCTTTTTCTACAATAGCTTGCTTTTGTGTAGCCATTTCTTCTGCTTCTTCCCCTTCAGATTTTGAGGTGGTTACAGCACTTGCCACAGGCGGGCTATCTGCACTTTCCATTACTTTTTTGGCAGGTGGTGGCGTACTTTCATCTTTTACTTTTTGAGGTTTTTCTTCTAAGGGTTTGGGTTGTACCACTGCTGCCGAATTTTGTATATCATTTGTTGTTGGTGGTGTTGGTGCTGCTTCCTTAGCTTCGGCAGTGGGCATAGTTGCGGAATCTGCGGTATAAGCCACGCTTTGCGTACTTTCTGCCATTTTTTGGTTCATGCTACTGTCAATCGTATTCAACAAGAAAATAGTTGTAATGCCTAAAACTAACAAAACACTTGCAGCTACAGACATTTTTATCCATGCTTTGCGGTGTGTCGTGTCCAACGTCTTAGTTCCCGTCTTTCTATAAGGCATTTTTTGCTGCAAATCTGCCAATGTGCTGGTCAAATTTTCGTTTTTAGGCAACATCGCAAGCCCCTCTATGGTATCTGCCAAAAACGGATTCTCTTGCATGAGTGCCTCCATGCGGTGCATTTCTTGGGAAGAGAGCCTACCCGCCAAATAATCTTGGATTTTTTTGGGCGAAAACTGTTCTTCATAAATATCGTGTGTAAATTTTTTGCTCATAGCCGTACCTAATCCAATTTGGGTTGTAACAATAATTTGAGGTTGCGTTTGCCATTTTGTAGATAACTCTTGACTTTGTTGAGGTCGTAGCCTGTCTGTTCTACTATTTCTTTGTACGATTTCTCTTGTAAATAAAACAACTTGATACATACTTTTTGTTCGGGAGCAAGGTGTTCTACGGCTTTTTCTACCAAAGTTAGCACCTCCTCTTTGCTCAATGTATCTGCCTCGTTGTCTGTAAGATGACTAAACAGTGGATTTTCCATAGTGTCGTCTTCATCTTTTTGCGAATTTTTTGTTAATAAATGGTCAATCGGAATATTGTTTTGGTGTTGCTGGCGTTTTCGCAAGGCAAGCAGACATTCATTTTTGACCACCATATATAACCAACCATCAAACTTTTCTATCTCTGTTTGCAGCACTTTTTGTGCAATTTTCTCAAAGACCTGCATCACCATGTCCTTACTTTCTTCTTCGTCTTTGAGGTACTTCATACTTGTACCCAACACCATAGAGAGATAACGGTCATACAATTCGCCCAAGTGTGTCATGTCTTGCGTTTGGCGGTAGAGTTGGAGGAGTTCGGTATCACTCCGAGAAGGCGGTTTTTTGCCTAATAACTTTTTGAAAAAACTCATATCAGGGTCGTAAGGGTTTTATGGATTCAGATTTTATGTAGCTAAGATACTGTTTTTAGGCTGTTAATTGTAATTCTTGAGGCAATTAAGTTAGTGTTGAAATGATTATCTAAATAACTGTTTTCATCTTGCTTATGCAGACTATTAAGGAAGGGCTACACTAAAACTTTTATACAGTAAATTTCGTTAATTAAGTAAAGTTTTAACCTTTAATACTTGCTTAACAAGCCTAATTGATGTATTTTTGACTAATAGAAAGCCTAATTATGAAAATAGCAGACAAAAAAAGAGAGAATGTGATTTTATTCTTTGCTAATCAATCTCCTAACAAAAGTATTGAGAAAGTAAAGTTAATGAAATTAATATGGTTAAGTGATAAACTCCATTTGAACAAATATGGTAGGTTAATTTTACAAGAACATTACAAGGTTATGCCAAATGGTTTAGTGCCTATAGTTGCTTATGCACAAATATCAAAAAAAATAGACCATAATACTTATGAAGTTATAGAAAAGTATGTTAAAGCTAAGAGAAACGAAACAACAGATTTTTTTTCTAAGTCTGATATAGAAATTATGTTATATGTTTGGAAAAAATTTGGTACAATGACCTCTGAAGAGTTAAGTGAATATTCTCATAAATTTCCTGAATGGTTGAGGCATGAAAAGTCACTTTCTCTAACAAATATGCCTAATGCGTATGACATTGACGAGGAAGACTTGTTCAAGTTTCCTATTGATGAAACTTTTGAAGATTTACTTGCTCCTCAAGAAATAGAGTTGTCTAAAAAAACCTTTCTATCACATAAAACTATTCAAAGTTTCTTAAACTCTTAGTATGCCTGATTTTTTTGAAGAACTCATACGAAATACGTGCAAAATAGGGGCTGTTTACAAAATAAAAGCCCCTAAATTAATAGAAACCAATGTACCACACTATTTTGTTGTTATAGCTATTGATGAGGAAGAAACGAATTATTTATTGCTTAGTACAACTCAATTACGTAACAAAATAGATTATTTTAAAAACAAAGGCTATGACCTAAATACATTAGCTCACATTACTCCTGCCATTGATAATGGATTTACACAATCATCTTATTTTAATTGCAATGAGTATTTTCTAATTGAAAAAGGACAATTAGTAAAAAAATTAGAACAACAACAACTTTCTTATGAAGGTAGAATTAACGAAATAGAATATGGGGATTTATTGAAGGCTATTCAGTTAAGCAAGGTAAATGATATTCCTCCTTTTTTATTAAAGTATATTCCATAAAACACTTCTCTTATTCTCAAAAATTACTACTTTCGAAAATAAGGAAGTGTCTTTTAAAATCTTACTTCACCTCCACCACATTATCCGCCTCATCTGCATCTGGAATGTACTGCGAACCTAAAACTACTTTTTTAATAGCTTTTTTGGTCTTAATTTTCGGGCTAAATTCTTTTTTGCCGTCTTTCCACACCGCAGCCGATTCGTAGAAATATTCTTTTGTGCCATCTTCTAACTCCAACGTCAAGTTCACAGGCACAGGCAAAGCACCTTTTCGAGTAACCGTAATTTTTCCACTTTTTTCGGTGCTTACTGCCAAATCTGCCACACCAATTTCAAAAAACCAAGGCTTCCAGAACCATGACAAATCTTGATTGGCTACTTTGTTAAAAGTAAAATAGAAGTCGTAAGGCATTGGGTGTTTACCATTCCAATTTTTCATGTATTCTTTCAAGGCTTTTAAGAACAACTCTTTGCCCAATAGTTCCTCTAACAATACATACGCCGTCCCTGGGCGGTAATAAGACGCAATGCCATAAGTAAAGCCTGTTTCTAAGTGCGAAGGCACCATCATAGGCATTTCCGCCTCACGTCCACTTGTAGCTGCGTAACTTTGAATATTGTTCATTTTGCTGTCGTCTTCTGGGGCTAAACGAGTCTGAATACCCATAGGCAAGAATTGAGCAAAACCTTCGTCCATGAAAGCATATTTTCTTTCGTTAATGCCCATGTAAAACGGAAAATAAGTATGAGCTATTTCATGCGAAGTAACAAAAACTACATCACTGCGAGGACTTGTAGAACCGTCATTGACCATCATAGGGAACTCCATACCGCCTGTACCATTGAACACTGTTAGATTAGGGTATGGAAACGGCACTGCGGGCATTTCTTTTGACAAAAACTCTACACTTCTCAAACCTATTTCGGCTACTTCATAAAAATCCTTAGACTCTTTTTTGTAGGCAGCCCCCACAACTACTCGTCTGCCGTTGTCCTCAACCACTACGCTACCTGCGTCCCACAAATAATGGTCAGATGTCGCCCAAGCAAAATCTGGCACATAATCCGCCTTGAAATGGTAAGTCAAACTATCTTTGGCTTGTGTGATACCGCCTTTTTTTACGTCATCAGCCGTAACAATATTGACTACTTTATCAGAAGTTTTGGCTGTAGTATAGCGTTGCAAATAGGTGTCTGTCAATGTTTCTTGTGGATTTTGCCACACACCTGTAGCCCACACCAAAAAGTTTTTGGGAACAGAAATTTTTACATCAAAATTGCCAAAATCATTGTAAAATTCGGCTGTGCCTGTGTAGTTATAGGTATCCCAGCCCGAAATATCGTCATAAACAGCTATTTGTGGAAACCAATAGGCAATGAAAAAAGAACTTTCATCAAAACGACCTGTACGACCATCAGAACTAATCGGCATTTGTACTTCCCAACTCACTTTCACATCAGTTTTTCCTTTTGGCAATATCAAATTGTCTTTGCCTAATCTTACAAATAAATTTGTCCCCCTGCGAAATAGTTTTTGTGCATCATATTCTACGCCACCAATCACTAATTTTTTGATAACCACACCGTCATGTAAATCTTCGGCTGCAATGTCGGCATCACGCATTGCCGTTTTTTTGTAACGGTCTTGGTACAAACGCAAAACCAACAAACGCAAAGAGTCGGGGCTGTTGTTGCTATAACTAATCGTAGCTTCGCCATTAATCATGCGAGTTTGCGGATTAAAACGGGCTTGAATGTTATAGTCTGAACGGTTCTGCCAATACGTAGGGCTTACACTGCCGTCTTTTTGGCGTGTACCTTTCTTATAAGCTGCCTGAATTTCTTTGGGAATGTGCAAGTCATAGCCTTGTCCCCAAACACAAATACTTGTTAGACAAGTACATAGTAAAAATAAAAGTGTTTTTTTCATGTTTTTAGAATGATAAATAAGTACGGAAATACGTTGGCAATGGTCGATAGACCTTGCTAATCGTATTTCACTACAGTAATTTATTCATACGGTTGTCAAGGTCTATCGACCATTGCCAACGTATGAATAAATACAGTTAGGCAGTTTGCACAAGATAATTGTGAATACTTTGTTCTATTTCTGTCAAAATATGTTCGTAAGGCTGTTTTACAAACGTCTTGCCCGTTACTTTTTCGTACAATTCTATGTAACGAGCCGTAATGTTAGCAATGACTTCTTCGGTCATTTCAGGGATTTGCTGTCCTTCTTTGCCCTGAAAACCATTGTCCATGAGCCACTGGCGGACAAACTCCTTAGAAAGTTGGCGTTGTGCTTCGCCTTTGGCCTGCCGTTCTGCATAACCTTCCGCATAAAAATAACGAGAAGAATCTGGCGTATGAATTTCATCTATCAAATAAACTTGTCCTTCATGTTTGCCAAATTCGTATTTGGTATCTACCAAAATTAAACCTCTTTCGGCAGCCATGCGAGTTCCTTCGGCAAATAAAGCCAAAGCATATTTTTCTAATTCTTGGTAGTCTGTTTCATTGACAATGCCTCTATGGATAATTTCTTCTCTTGAGATGTCCTCATCGTGTCCTTCATGGGCTTTGGTGGTAGGTGTGATGATGGGCTGGGGGAGTCGGTCATTTTCTTTCAATCCTTCGGGCAATGCTACACCGCATACGGTACGTCTGCCTGCTTTGTATTCTCGCCATGCGTGTCCTGCCAAATAGCCCCTCACGACCATTTCTACGGCAAAAGGCTCACATTTTTTGCCAATACTCACGTTGGCGTGTGGCACAGCCTCTAACCAATTTGGCACAATTTGGGCAGTAGCTTGTAAAAAGTGTGCTGCAATGAGGTTTAACACTTGCCCTTTATACGGAATAGGTTTGGGTAACACCACATCAAAGGCAGAAATACGGTCTGATGCTACCACTACCAAATGGTCTGCAAAATGATAAACGTCCCGTACCTTACCTCTATAAAAGTTTTGTTGGTGGGGAAACTGAAAATGAGTTTGAGAAAGCATGATTTTGAAGCATTAATACGCAAAATGGGTACAAAATTGCGTAAAAATCACTAACTTTTGTAGTAAAATGGCTTAAAATAAAGCCCCAAGACAAAAATCAACTAATATAGTATTATTTTTGTAAATTAATAAAGTATTCACTTTGCATACATTCATGAAGTTTTTATATTCTTTTATTTTCTCCCTTAGCCTTATTACTGCTGCGATGGCTCAAGATTATAAACCTTTGCACGTTTTGCAAGGGCATTTTGGGGCTGTTCAAAATATTCGTTTTAGTCCCAACGGACAAGTGCTGGCAAGTGGTGGTTTTGACGGTTATGTTATCTTGTGGGACGTAAGGACAGGCAAGGCGTTGAAGTCTATGAAAGGGCATCGGGCTACTGTTACCGAAGTTACATTTAGTCGTGATGGCAAGTACATAGCAAGTTCGAGCCAAGACGGTACAGCTATGGTTTGGGACGTGAAAACAGGGGCTAACATTGCTGCCTTTTTGAACAGACCTTTTGTGATGATTAATCGCAAAATTAAAAATGGCGTAGTAGATGCAGATACGATTCTGCAAAACGGTGTTTCTTTCGTTACCTTTTCGCCAGATAGCAAGTATTTGTACTTTGCAGGGGACAATGGTTATATTATGAAAGGCGACCTCGCCAGTAGTAAAGCACAAAGTATAGCCTCCACGAATCTTTCTGATTCTCAATGGTATAGTAATATCACAGGTGGTACAATTACGTCTGACGACAAATATTTGGCGGTTACAGTGGGGCATCACATCAAGTACATGGACTTGAAAACGGAAAAAATTACGCAAGAAATTTTTTATGCAGATGCAGACCTTAATGACGTTATCAATGCACCACTGCCGAACAGCATAGCCACTTGGAGTTATGAAGGCAAAGTTACGATTTGGGACAATAAAACCCGCAGAGCTATTAAGTCGTATATGGTCAGTGAACCCGACAATTACAGTGCAGCCTCGTTTAACAGTACAGGTAATTTATTGCTTACCTCTGCCTCTGGCACTACCGCCAAATTGTGGGATATTAACACAGGTACTTCTGTGGCTACCTTAGGCGGACATAGCCGTATTGTAAGGCTTTCTCGTTTTAGCCCAGTCGAAGATATTATCGCAACGGGGAGTTATGATGGTACGGTGAGGATTTGGAAGAAAGAAGATACGCCTTTACTAACTGTTGTGGAAAAAGTAGAAACGACAAAGCCCAAAGAAACAACACCCGCCAAAGTAGAGAAAACGCCAACGGTTACAGTCGTAAAAGACAATACGAAAAAGCCCGAAGAAACAACACCGAATTTGCCCAAAGAGGACAACAGGTTGAAATTTAATAATGAAGTGGTGGAACTGGGCAAAAATATTTCTTTGAAAAATATTCAGTTTGAGCAAAGTAGTTATGTGCTTCGCAAAACTTCTTATGAAGAATTAGATAACTTGGTGAGTTTTTTGGTAAAAAACCCTAAAATAGAAATAGAGATTGAAGGACATACTGATAATGTAGGCGACCCTCAAAAAAACCTTACTTTGTCTGAAAGGCGAATTGCTACGGTAAAATTCTATTTGATAGAAAAAGGCATTGCCGAAACTCGTATCAAAACCAAGCCTTTTGGCGGTAGCAAGCCTATTGTAAGTAATAGCAATGAAGAAGGGCGTAAACAAAATCGTAGGGTGGAACTGAAATTTTTGAAGTTATAGGTTTTTGTAGCAAATCTACTACACCTTTTTTGCATAGTGTGTGGGTTGCTTACTTGACCATTCGCCTAAAGGCGAATATGCAGTTGTTGGATAAACTATTACAACAAACAAAAAAGGTTGAAAGAATTATAGTATCGTGCTATAAAAACTTATAGCAAAACTAATTTCTTTCAGAGAAAAAAGTTGATAGTATTCAAGAAGTTCTCTAAAGATGTCATCTTTTCAAAAGATGACATCTTTAGAGAACTTCTTGAATACTAAGTATAACAATTTACGGCA
>CANGYA010000027.1 GCA_947457925.1 Cytophagales bacterium
CTTCTTGAATACTATCAACTTTTTTCTCTGAAAGAAATTAGTTTTGCTATAAGTTTTTAAAGCACGATACTAAAAGCCCTTGCGGAGTTTAAAACAATTATTGTGTATTTGCACCAAACTATTATTGGGCAAAATCTATGGCATCTATCATATAATTTCCGCTATAACTTTTGTAATTAATCGTTACTCGGTAGCTGGCATAGTTACCAATCACAAACTTTTTACCTTCTTTAGACGTACCTTCATGTACAATGCTAAAAACCACACCTTTGTTTTGAGTAAACAAAGATTGTAAGGCATTTTCTGTCTGCTGTTTATTTTGAGCTTTAGACTCATCGTCTATACTCATACTCACATTGTCATTCAAGTAATTACTTAATGCTTTGATGTCCCCTTTTCCGAACGCCACTTTGCAACTTTCTACTAATTGGTTTTGGGCTGTAGCCCCAAATTGCAAGCCCAAAAACACCACGAAAAACAACAAAATTTTCATATATTTTATCTCGGTTTAATGTAAAATGGTCAAATCTAATGCCAATATAATTTTTTTTCTCTACTTTTGCAAGTCATTAACAGCATTAACGAAAATTATTGTGTAAATTTTACACTTACAAACCGTTTTTGATTCAAACCTATAAGGTTTTGAAAACTTTATAGGTTTAGGTGGGTTTTCATATTACTTTTATGGCATGACTCTAAAAGCCTTTGTAAATTCTATCTATCAATTTGGCATTTCTTATTTACCTTTGTTGCATACGTTATGAATCTGGCTCATCATTTACAAACCAACCCTTTATTTGAAATTATAGCTACGGCTGCCTTGCAATGTCCTACAATGGAAGTCTATGTCATTGGTGGTTTTGTGCGGGACTTACTGCTCAACAGACCTTGCAAAGACATAGACATAGTATGTACGGGTAGTGGCATTGCTTTGGCAGAGGCGTTTGCCAAATTAGTCGGTTTAGAAGGGCAAGTAGTTACGTTTAAGAACTTTGGAACGGCTATGCTCAAAGTGAATGATTGGGAAGTGGAGTTTGTGGGGGCAAGAAAAGAATCTTACCGTTTAGACTCTCGCAAACCCACAGTAGCTACAGGTACACTGGAAGATGACCAAAACCGTAGAGATTTTACGATTAATGCAATGGCAATTAGCTTAAACAAAGCTAATTACGGAGAATTGATAGACCCTTTTGGCGGTTTGCAGCACCTCAAAGAAAAAATTATTAAGACACCATTAGAACCCAACATTACTTTTTCTGATGACCCTCTGCGTATGATGCGGGCTATACGTTTTGCTACGCAACTCGAATTTGATATAGACGGGCATACGTTTAAAGCCATTACAGACAACAAAGAAAGGCTGCAAATTGTATCTATGGAAAGAATAAGTGATGAATTGAACAAAATTATTTTGACTAAAAAACCTTCTTATGGTTTCAAAATGTTGTTTACTTCGGGTTTGCTCAAAGAGTTTTTTCCCGATATGGTGGCTTTGTATGGTGTAGATGTGGTGAATGGATATGCCCATAAAGATAATTTTTACCATACTTTAAAGGTACTTGACAATTTGGCAGAACTATCAGACGATTTGTGGTTGCGTTGGGCTGCCATTTTGCACGATATAGCCAAACCTGCCACCAAACGATTTGACGAGAAAGTGGGGTGGACTTTTCATGGACACGAAGAAAAAGGTGCAAGAATGGTAACGCCTATTTTCCGTTCCCTTAAATTGCCACTGAACGAAAAAATGAAATTTGTGGAAAAAATGGTGCGACTACACCTCCGCCCTATTGCCTTAGTGAAAAGAAATATTACGGAGTCTGCCATGCGTAGAATGATTGTCGATGTGGGTGAAGATTTTGATGCCTTGATGAAGTTGGTGCGTGCAGACATTACGTCTAAAGATGGCAACAAAGTAAAACAGTTTTTGAAAAACTATGACGAGGTAGAAAAGAAACTGAAAGAGTTGGAACAAAAAGACGAACTTCGCAACTTCCAACCTGTCATTACAGGCGAAATTATCATGGAAACTTTCAATTTGCCCCCTTCTAAGGAGGTTGGAGAGATTAAACAGGAGATTCGTGATGCTATTTTGGACGGCTACGTGAAAAACGAAATGGAAGATGCCTTTGCGTACTTGCTGCAAATTGGGCAAAAAAGAGGATTTTCTACAAAACTAAAAACAATGTAATTTAAGCTGTAGTGTGGACTTTAGTCCATACATGAAGCAATAACGTAAATGTGTGGTCTGAAGTCCACACTACAGGGGTAATTATCAAATAACAACTATGCAAACAACTATTCACTTCTATAAATATCAAGGAACAGGCAACGATTTTGTACTTATAGACGATAGAAACGAAAATTTTGACATTCAAAATCAGGAATTGGTGGCTCGTTTGTGCCACAGGCGGTTTGGTATAGGGGCAGACGGCTTGATGTTATTACGCAAATCTACCGATACGGACTTCCGAATGGTGTATTTCAATGCAGACGGCAGGCAAAGTTCTATGTGTGGCAATGGGGGGCGGTGTATCGTAGCTTTTGCGAGGCACTTGGGGCTGATTGGCAGTAACACGACTTTTGAGGCTATAGACGGACTGCACGAAGCCCAAGTAACCGAAGAAAACGGAGAGTTGGTCGTTTCTTTGAAAATGAATGACGTGGTAGAAATAGAAAGAACCAAAGGAGGCTACTTTTTGAATACGGGTTCGCCACATTTTGTGCAAAGTGTAACCAATATTCGGAATTACCCTGTGGTAGATGAAGGCAAGAAGATACGGTACGGTACACCGTATGTAGAAAAAGGTGGCACTAACGTAAATTTTGTTGATGTGATTAACGAAAACGAAATATTTGTACGCACCTACGAAAGAGGCGTAGAAGACGAAACCTATTCTTGTGGCACAGGCGTAACGGCTGCTGCTATTTGTAGAGTGTTGGAAAACCCCACGAATGACCACCACCGCCGTATCCGTATTCAGACTTTGGGCGGACAGTTGGGCGTAAGTATTGAACAAAAAGATTTGCAACAAAATATCTTCACAAATATTTATTTGAAAGGAACAGCTACGCTGGTTTTTGAGGGTACAATCACGATGAATGCCTAAAGGTTTTTCCCTTTAGGCGAAAAACACCGAAAGGCTTATGAAAATGCGAAAAAAAGCAGACTTGCCCCAAAAAGTCTGTATCACTTGCCAAAGACCTTTTGCTTGGCGTAAAAAATGGGAAAAATGTTGGGACGAGGTGAAGTATTGTAGTGAGAGGTGTAGGAGGGGGAAGTGATTTTGTTTAGTTCTTATCAAACCTTTCTAAGTCTTGAAGACTTGGAAAGGTTAAAAATACTCAACTGCTGAATAATAGCTTAGAGGGAATAAGGGGTATTACTAAAAGTATTATTTTCTAACTATTTTCGTCTGCACAAGTAAAGCCCAATGCTAAATTTTAGCTAATTCAAAGCCTTAATACAACAAAAACAGCTTGTTTTTTTTAAATATTTCTGCTATCTTAGTAATAGATTGTTTCTGGAATGAGAAGATTGGTAGGTATGTTAGGGTATTGTATTTTTTCCCTATTGGGTAGCTCTAAAACCACCCAATAGGGAAAATTTACTTTATTAAGCATGGCTATCTATTACTTTGATAGCTATTCATTACAGTTACATTCATAATCCCCACTAGCTAGTTCTGAAGAGTTTTTTAGATAAATGTAATAATTAAATAATTTTGCATCTGATAATATCAAGCAAATTTCCTTACAAATCTTATCTACTTTCCCCCCGTTGTATACACCCACTACCTGCCTATTTATTTCATCAATATCTATTTTCGTAACTCCCTCTATTTGAGCAATTTTATATAAATTTCTTGTTTGAAATTTATACCCTACCCAGTTATAAATAGGTTGATAGTACCAATATAGGCAAGTTATAACAATACATAGACCTAAAATAAAAGGTAATACTTTGATAAATTTAGAAGTTTTAACCTCCTGTTTATCACTAAGCAGTTCTTGTTTTTTATTTTTAAATTCCTGCTCTGTAATTACTCCTTTTTCTTTGAGATGATACAACTTCTCTATTTCTTCAAAATTTTTCATTTTAATAATTGTTGTTTTTTTGCATTAAACTCATCCTCACTTATGATTCCCTTTTCTTTTAAAGAGTATAGTTTTTCAAGTTCTATAGCAACATCACCCTTTCTCAAGTTATCAATTTTTTGTGAGTTATATTTCATATCCCATTCATCCTGTGGCATAGTTAAATAGACAATACCTTCTATAAACCCTATAATAGCAGGAATAAAAGTCCAGCAAAAGAATAGATAGGCTAAACCTATCCAATTACCTAAATAAAATTTATGTATGCCTAATCCTCCTAAAAGAAGGGCTAATATCGATGCTACTGTTTTATCTTTCATTTTAATGTGTATTTTTGGTATTCACAAATTTTCACATACTTTTGCATAAACACAAACAAAAAACACAAAGCTATGGGAAGTAATGATTACAAAAATTCGGAAGTCCTACTGCCTACTTTTATGGTAAAAGATAAAATCTTTTTAGAAAGAAATAAGAAAGGTTATAAGCAGGCGTGGGTAGCAGAGCAGTTAGGTATATCAGAAAAAGCCTACCGAAATATAGAACAAGGCATTACACAAAAAATAGCAGTGGAAAGATTAGAAAAAATAGCCACTTTATTAGAAATAGAAGATTGGCATAGTTTGTTAGAAAAAAATCAAAATACTATTACACAAATATTAAATGCAGATAACAATAGTAACCACAATCAAAATATAAATTACGCCTCCGAAACAAGCCTTATTCACGAAAACGAAAAACAAGCAATTCTATTAGCTGCAAAAGACAAAGAAATACAACTTTTACAAGACAAAATCCAATATTTAGAAGAACTCCTGCGGGTGTATCGCCAAACAAGCAAAGAGGAAATTATAGGTATAAAGCCTTATTCATAAACAACTCTTTGTTTGATTTTGTCAGTAATTTTGGTATCTTCGTCATCAAATATAAGAGCTTATGCAAAACCATGTATTATTACGAAATATAGTGCAAGAACTTCAATATGTACCTTCTGAATATCTGAAAACATTATTTGAGGTCATTCATGCTTTTAGGTTGAATCTGCCTTCTGTGCCATCAGAAAAGCAAGAGCAGCATAACATAGATTGGGATTCATTATTGGAAGAGGTGATGCAAAATAGGCAACACAATAATCAAAAGGAATTTAATAAAATAGCTGTACTTTTTGAAGATGAGAAGCATGAAAAATAAGGTTTTAGTAGATACAGACATTCTTTCGTATATTTTCAAGCAAAAAAATCCATTGCTTATTGCGAACTACGAAGCATATATCATGGAACATAAGCTATTATACATTAGTAGAATTACAGTGATTGAAATTTTAGGTGGATTAAAAGCTAAAAATGCAACCAAGCAATTAGCTGATTTTGAGGATTTTATCAAAAATCACATCATTTTAGATACCAACCAAGATGTGGCTCGAGTAGCCAGCGAAATTTTTGCACAACTCTATAAGATGGGCAGGCACAGTGGAAATTATGATATTCTAAATGCTGCCATAGCTATTACAAATGATTTGGCTATTTGTACCAATAACGAAAAAGATTATGAAAATATTATTGGATTGGAAATTATAAATTGGACACAGTAGCCCATTTGAAATAAGCCTACCCCGTTGCTTATGTCCACACAAGCACCACACAATAACGAAAAGTCATTTGTGCGGACACAAACAACGGACTTAAGTACACCACTAATAGATTTTCTATCAAATAAATTATTCTTGCCACTACTCATTCCCAAGTACCGTATGCGTAGCCTCGCCCTCTGCATTCCGAATACGACTACCCAAGCACATCACCAGCACACCTACCGCAATGGCAATATAGCCTACTACGTTGTAATGTTCCACCACACCTTCGGGGGTCTTCGTGATAATCACACCGCCCAAATACGAACCCAAACCAATGCCTACGCTGTTGATAGTGGCACTGAAACTCATAAAACTGCCTCTATTGGCAGCAGGAGCAGCCATAGAAGTAATGGTGCTTGAAGCTATGACCCTGCCGTTGTTCGTAATAAAGAAAGCAGCTATCAATAACAAAGCCACCAACATACTTACATGCCCCACATTCGTACAGAAATACAAAGGAATAAGGAACAGCGTACCAAACAACCACAACATCTGCACACGACCCACTTTGTCCACCATTTTACCCACCAAAGGGGCAGTGAAAAACGTACAAACACCGCCTACCAAATAAATTAAAGGCAGTTGGTCTGTCGTAAAACCAACATTAGACACAAAATAATCACTTAGAAACGGAATATAGACAAATTGTCCAAAGTTCATAAGAAACGAAAACACTACCGCCAACAGTTGATTAGGCGTGAAAATAATTTGTTCTATCGTTTTCCCAAACGACTTTTGAGGGGTTTGTGCTTGTAAATGAGAGTTGATAGGTGGAATGTAGGCATAAATCATGAGGGTAATTAACACTGCCACCCCTGCAATCGCAAAAAAAGGCAGTTGCAAAAAGTATTGATTTGCTAAATACAAACCCAACGGCACGCCAAAAGTAGAAGCCAAAGAGAAAGAAGTCATCAGAATCCCCATGCCCATACCTCGCCTTTCAGGAGGAATGACATCACTTGTAATAGACATGACCAAACCAAACAACACACCGCCAAACAAACCTGTGATGCTACGAGCTATCAATAGTTGTTCATACGAATTGGACAAACCACAAAAGAATGTACCTACGGCAAAACCAGCATAAATAAGTAGCAAGAGTAGTTTACGGTCATATTTATCCATAACAAAACTTGTCAGCAAGCCCGAAACACCTGCACAAAGGGCATAGGAAGACACCAAAATTCCAAATTCTTCGGGGTTTGTACCAAATTGTTTGTGCAAGAGAGGGTTCATCGGTGCTATCACCATAACATCAATGATATTGGTAAAATTGATGAGGGCTAATACGAGGAGAATAATTTTTTCTTGTGATTTCATGTAAATAAAAGGAAAATCCCCTAACAAGTTAGCAAAAACCTGTCAGGGGAAAATACAATGACTATAATTTAATCTGTAAAAGGAGGTATTAAGCAATTGGAAAAAATAAATGTAGCACAGACTTTAGTCTGTAATCTATTGGTAATCAAAGAGTCACAGACTAAAGTTTGTGGTACAATATTATCAATTAATTAGTTACTCTTACTTATGCTTATTATTAATCAATAAATAGTCTCTTTTTCGTAGCAATGACGTTTTCAACGATTTGTTCGGAGTAACTTTCACCAATGGCTTTAGCTTCTTGTATGATATAGACAATTACGTTTTTCGGTGCATTCATTTTAGCAGCAACTTTCCGATAATACGCCTTTTCTAAATTTAAGATGCAGAACACATCTGCCTTATTGACACAAGAACGTAAGTCTGTCGGTAAGTTATAATATATTGGAGAGAGGGCTTCTAAGGCATTCATGATTAAGTTGTTTAGTGATAAGACAAAATTGATTAGTTAGTTCGTAATCTATGTGCGTACTGAAAAAAATTAGAAAAACTCTGTTATCATTTCTACTTATAAGACGCACTTCACCGTCATATAGTTGCATTTGGTCGATAAAATGTAACATTTCTTAACGGATATTACCTTGTACGGAAAAAAATGAAAGATAGTAACAGCATTTGCCCTAAATTTATACAAAGACCTCTCAATTTAGCCATAGTTTTTCTAAAACCAAACGTATTTAGGCTTGACTAATTTGGCACTCCCATAAAAACATAGCATATTTGCCCAGACATCACTTAGTTACTTTATTTCATGCCAGCAGAACTTGTCATTTACGTCTTCGCTATTGTCATTGGTATTTTTTTTGGTTTATTAGGCGGAAGTGGTTCTTTATTGACCTTACCTATATTGGTATATGTAGCCAACCTCTCTCCCTCTATAGCCACCACGTACTCTTTATTTACTGTTGGCGTTACGTCTTTAGTAGGTTTGCTAAGTTACTACCGCAGGGGTTTAGTACATTTACCTGCTGCTATTCCTTTTGCTTTGCCCTCTTTTATTGGTGCGTTTACGGTGCGTAAATTTTTGTACCCTATTTTACCAGACAGTTTGTTGAGTATAGGTACTTTTACACTCTATAAACCTACAGCTATTATGCTGTTATTCAACGTCTTAATGTTTGTAGCTGCTATTTCTATGGTAATTAGCACCAAAAATGACGAGTGGCTACAAAAAAATAAATTGTATAAATATAGAGTTTGGTTCAGCGGCTTGTTTGTGGGCATACTTACAAGTTTGGTGGGTGCTGGCGGTAGTTTTTTGATTATTCCTGCCTTAGTTTTTTTGGTAAGACTCCCCATGAAATTAGCCATAGGCACTTCGCTGTCTATAGTCTGCCTCAATTCTTTTATTGGTTTTTCAAGTGATTTATACAACGGCACACCTATAGAATGGCAATTTTTAGCCTTCTTTTCAGCACTATCTGTCACAGGTATTTTTATAGGCGTTTATCTTAGTAATACATTTTCGGGGATTCGGCTTCGCAAAGTTTTTGGCTATGTGTTAGTCTGTATGTCTTTCGCTATCCTGATGAAAGAAGTCTTGTTTTAGTGTGTATTTTTAAGTGAATAAATAAGAATAATTTTTAAAACCTTCTGTATTTACAAATTGTATCGTAAATTAGAACCCAAATACTTTTTGAGAACTATGTCAGTAAAACTCGATTCCAAAATACCTGATGGTCCTTTGGCGGAAAAATGGACAAAACACAAGTTCAATATGAAACTTGTGAACCCTGCCAACAAACGTAAGTATGACGTGATTGTGGTGGGTACAGGTTTGGCAGGTGCTTCCGCGGCTGCTTCCTTGGCAGAGTTGGGCTATAATGTGAAAGCATTTTGTTACCAAGACAGCCCAAGACGTGCGCACAGTATTGCTGCTCAAGGCGGTATCAATGCTGCGAAAAACTATCAGAATGACGGCGACAGTGTGTACCGTTTATTCTACGATACAATTAAAGGTGGCGACTACCGTGCAAGAGAGGCAAACGTGCATCGTTTGGCACAAGTGAGTGTGAATATCATTGACCAATGTGTGGCTCAAGGTGTTCCGTTTGCTCGTGAATACGGCGGTTTGTTGGACAACAGGTCTTTTGGTGGGGCGCAAGTTTCACGGACTTTCTATGCTCGTGGTCAAACGGGACAACAATTATTGTTGGGTGCGTACAGTGCCTTGAGCCGTCAAATTGCGGCGGGCAAGGTACAAATGTTCCCTCGTACAGAAATGTTGGACGTGGTAGTAGTAGATGGCAAAGCAAGAGGTATCATTACGCGTAACTTAGTTACAGGCGAAATTGAAAGCCATTCGGCTCATGCCGTATTGTTGTGTACAGGTGGTTACGGTAACGTATTCTTCCTTTCTACCAACGCAATGGGTTGTAATGCTTCGGCAGCTTTCAGAGCTTACAAAAAAGGGGCATATTTTGCGAACCCTTGTTATACGCAAATTCACCCAACTTGTATCCCTGTTTCTGGCGACTACCAATCTAAATTGACATTGATGTCTGAATCTTTGAGAAACGATGGTCGTGTGTGGGTGCCTAAAAAAGCTGGCGATACAAGACCTGCCGACCAAATTCCTGAAGACGAAAGAGATTATTACTTAGAAAGACGTTATCCTTCTTTCGGTAACTTAGTGCCAAGAGATGTGGCTTCTCGTAATGCGAAGTACGTATGTGATGAAGGTCGTGGTGTAGGTGATAGCAAATTGGCGGTATATTTGGACTTTGCAGATTCTATCAAACGATTAGGCGAAAGCACTGTAAGTGCAAAATACGGTAACTTGTTTGATATGTATGCCAAAATTACTGGCGAAAATCCGTACAAATCTCCTATGCGTATTTACCCTGCGGTACACTACACAATGGGTGGCGTGTGGGTAGATTACAATTTGATGACTACCATACCGGGCTTGTATGCCTTAGGTGAGGCGAATTTCTCTGACCACGGAGCTAACCGTTTGGGTGCTTCTGCCCTTATGCAAGGTTTGGCTGATGGTTACTTCGTAATTCCTTACACTATCGGCGATTACTTGGCGGGTATGCCAGCTACAAAAGTAGAAACCTCGCACCCAGAATTTAAGAAAGCAGAATCTCAAGTGAAAGACCAAATCAAGAAATTGTTGAATGTAAATGGTAAGAAAACTGTAGATACATTCCACAAAGAATTGGGCAAAATCATGTGGGACGAGTGCGGTATGTCACGTAGTGCAACAGGTTTGAAAAAAGCTAAAAAGCAAATCAAGGAGCTAAGAGAAGAATATTGGAAGAATGTGAAAGTCGTAGGTACTAACGAGGAGTTGAACATCACTCTTGAAAAAGCCTACAGAGTAGCAGACTTCTTAGAATTAGGTGAATTGATGGTGGACGATGCCTTGAACAGAGAAGAATCTTGTGGTGGACACTTCCGCGAGGAACACCAAACCCCAGAAGGTGAGGCTTTGCGTAATGACGACCAATTCTGCTACGCAGCAGCATGGGAGTACAAAGGCGAAGGACAAGCGGAGTTGCACAAAGAAGAATTAGTCTTCGAAAATGTGAAATTGACGCAACGTAGCTATAAATAGGAAAATGATAGTAGTTTTCTGAAAACAACCGCAGTAGGCTTGCAATAAAGCTACTGCGGTTTGCGTTTTATATTGATTAGTAAGTTTTTTACTTATTGATATTTGTAACATAAAAATATTTGTAATCATTAGAATTTTTGGCTATCTTGTATTTCTAAATGATAATTATGTATGCAAGTCATTCAACCACAAATAATACAAGCAGAGGTACGAATGGGAAAAACTCTTATAGGTATTTTAGCTAAAAATATACAGCCTAATGAAGTTTATTATACCTTTCAGTATGATAAAGAATATTGTCTTGATGAAAAACGTAAGCCTCTTGTTCCTAGTATGCCTAAACGCAATGAAATCTATCAATCCAATTATTTATTTCCCGTATTTTTTGGCTTATTATCTGAAGGAAAAGCTAAAGAATACCAATGTAAATACTATAAGATAGATAGTAATGACCATTTTGCCTTGTTACTAAAAACTTGTCGTTATAATACGCTGTTTGGTATTCGAGTTAGAGAGATACAATCTAAAAAGGTGAAAAAAGATGTTGGTATGTCATAGTTGTTTACAAGATATTAAAGCCGAAAATAGCTTTTGTACGGCTTGCTCTCTCCAAGTATTTGGTAAAAGAAAAATGTCTGCCATTCTCCCTCTTTCTACTAATGATTTAGCTGAAAAACTGCCCAGTCAATTACAGAAAAATTCATTGGTTGGCTATCAAAACAAGATTTACCTCAAAATAAATGGAACTTGGACAGTCCCACAATGGGGTGCTGTTTCTCATTTATTAAAACTCCCTAATACAGACCGTATTTCTCCTTACAAGTTAGCTGCTGATATGCCTGCCAATGAACATTTATCTATGCAAATAGCTAAACAAATTTTCGATATACCTACTGCTAAATGTGCTTTTATGTACACCGAAGATAAATTACCTTTATATATCACAAAGCTATTTGATGTAAGTTATGCCAAAGATTTTGCCATTTTGTTAGATATTACGTCAGATACACATGGAGAAAGCTATAAGTATGATGGGAGCTATGAAGAAATTGCCAGCTATTTAGCTCAAAAAAGTGAAGATAATCAAACAGATTTATTCAATTTTTTTAAATCTTTTGTCTTCAACCTTGTTATTCGCAATGGAGATGCACATTTGCGTAATTTTTCCATGTACTATAATAGCCAAAACCTATTTACTCTTACACCATTTTATGACTTGTTAAATACTGTACTACATATAGAGGGTGAAACTATGGCTTGTTATATAGACCAAGCAGATAAAGCAAACAAACGCAAAATTGATATTTGCAGTTTAAACAAAATGAGTAAAAAGAAAATATTGATGTTTGCTACTACTATTGGATTAGATAGTCAAAAGATTAATAGCTTTTTAGATGAAATAGCTGGGAAGAAAATACTAATCTTCACACTAATTGACAAGTCTTTTCTAACAGACCGAGCAAAGCAACTTTATAGAAATTTAGTAGAAGACAGCTATAAAGCATTATTCAAATTGTAAGTTAAGTACATCAATCAATATTGTCCCCTATCAAGTACTATGTTGATAGGGGTTGCTCTATGGCAGATTTAAGTATTTGTATAAATTCGTTAATTATCCGCCTTCACTTCCTCCTTCAACAACCTTTCTTCTATCCAAATACTCATGGTATCCAACAAATCTTGTTTGCAAATGTCATTATGAAGTTCGTGCTTCATGTCTTTCCATTCTATAAATCTAATCAGTTCGTGCTTTACCTGAATAGCAAATTTTTTAGAGGCTCTGTGCGAAGTAATCGGGTCGGCTGTTCCGTGCATCAACAAGATTGGCAAATGAAAACGAGGAGCAGCTATTAAAGCAGCATTTCCCGCATTATTTACGCCCAAAAACATAGTTACACTAATCTTATTGTGTACCAAAGGGTCAGCTTTATAGGCACGAGCAATTTCGGGGTCATGCGACAAACCTTGTGCATCAATATCACTTTTTTCAGTAAAGTTAGGAAAAAATTTACCTACTAATCTTCCCAATGCCACTTTAATAGCTGGTGGCTCAAAAGATAATTGTAACCAAGGGCTTGTAACAATGACACCTTGAAAATAGTCGGGATGATACCGCAAAATATAATTGATGACTAAGTTTCCGCCCATACTATGCCCGTACAAAAACATAGGTACATCTTTGTACTTCTCTCTCATCATGCTTACAAACATGAAAATATCTTTCATCAAAGTATCATAGTCGGGGGTGTGTCCACGTTGCCCTTCAGATTTGCCATGCCCACGCAAGTCAAAGCCTGTGAACGCAAAGCCTTGTTTAGTAAAATGCTCTGCCACATGAACAAAACGACCAATATGGTCTGCGAAACCATGAATCAAGCAAATTACACCTCTCGGAGGCGTAGTTGGCTCAAAAGTATAACCAATCAACCGAAGATGGTCGGGGGTCATCCAATCAAAGGTATTATAGGGGGTTTGCATAGTCGTAGGGGTTTGCTAATAAATATAATCTGTTTTTTTGCGAATGTATAGAAAAAACACTAATTTTTCTACGTTTTACATACTTTTGAATCATTACACCCCATGAAAATACAATACGACATTCGGTACAGCCAAGCACACAAGCAGTTTATAAGTATTACTTGCAGGTTTTATGACCTTTCTCCCCATGAAAATAGCATAGAAGTACAGCTACCTACATGGCGACCTGGGCGTTATGAACTACAAAACTTTGCCAAAAACATTCGGGCTTTTGAGGTACGGCATGGGCATAGCCAAAAACCTGTAGCCTTTGAAAAAATTACAAAAGACCGTTGGCATATCCAAAAAGGCGATGCAACTGCCCTCACCATAAGCTACCAATACTATGCCGTACAGTTAGACGCAGGAGGTACGTACTTAGACGAGGATTTGTTGTATATCAACCCGATTAATTGTTGTATCTACGTAGAAAACTGGCAGCATATCCCCTACCAGCTATTTGTTCACGTCCCGCACAACTACGAAATAGCTTGTGGGCTACCTACAGATGATGTTGCGTATGACCAGCAAACACAAGACAAGGTCATCTGTCTGACTGCCCCAACTTTTTACCATTTAGGGGCATCCCCTATGTTGCTTAGCCCACGTTTGCAGCATTATACGTACCAAATACCTAATTTACCGACTAATTTTCATATTTGGATTGAAGGAAGGTGGAAAGTAAATGAACCGCAGTTATTAGCTGATTTTCAACAATTTACGGCTGCACAAGTGGCTATTTTTGCCCAACAAAATTCGCAAAATAACGAAGCAGCTTTTCCTGTTTCAGATTACCACTTCTTGTTTATCGTACCGCCGTTTGCCTATTATCATGGCGTAGAACATTTTAATTCTACGGTGTTGGTCATGGGTGTGCCACAAGGCAGAGATTTTCAGACAGAAATGTACCAAGAAGTGCTGGGGATTTCTTCGCATGAATTATTCCATTTTTGGAATATTTGTAGAATTAGACCCGTAGAACTCTTGCCCTATAACTATACCAAAGAAAATTACTTCCGTACAGGCTTTGTAGCCGAAGGTTTTACGACTTTCTATGGCGACTATTTGTTGGCAAGAAGTGGCGTTTTCAGTCCACAAGACTATTTAGCACAAATAAACACCTTAATAAAAAGGCACACAGAAAACTTTGGTAGGTTCAATTACTCCGTAGCCGATTCTTCTTTTGATTTGTGGTTAGACGGTTACGTGGCAGGAATCCCGCACCGCAAAGTGTCTATTTACAACGAAGGAGCATTAGTAGCCTTGCTATTAGACCTTTACATTCGCCAACTTACACAAAACCGCCATTCTTTAGACCAAGTGATGCAGGAACTTTGGTATTTGGCACAACAAGGGCAAGGCTACACAATGGGGCTTGTGCAAGAAAAAGCCGAAATGATAGCCGAATACAACCTCGACTCCTTTTTCAGAGATTGCGTACAAGGCAAAGGAAAATTAGAAGAATGGTTTGAAAAATTATTGCCACAGGCGGGACTACAGCTCAAAGCTACGCCCAATCCGAAGGCTGTAGAAAAACTATTTGGCTTGCGTTGGCAAATCAAAGATGGTCGGTACATGGCAGCTTTGATAGTGCCAAATAGCCCCGCAGACGAGTTTTTGGCACTACAAGACGAGTTGATTAGCATTGATAATCACCCGATTAGCGACATACAAGAGGGATTTATGAACGGAAAAAATCAGATTGTAGTGCAATATGTACGCAAGAATAGACTGAAAACCGCAGCTTTGGTAGCTACAGACAAAACTTTTCTGCCTATTTATGAATTTGTGATAGTAAATGAAGAAAAATTTGCAACGTGGTTGGCTGCACCTTCTACCTAAAGCCATAATATAGAAGAAGTAACATTTCTTTGAGAAATGTTACTTCTAAACACCTTTTGTATAATAATTCATAGCACGACTTTAAAAAACCTAAAAAGTTTTAGCTAAATGAAAATTGGGGTTTGGGCATAAAAAAAGCCTTGTGTAAACAAGGCTTTGAATTTTGTGGTGTTGAGTGGAATCGAACCACCGACACAAGGATTTTCAGTCCTTTGCTCTACCAACTGAGCTACAACACCAACTGCTTTTTTGCGTTGCAAAGTAAGTTACTTTTTTTGGAACAACCAAAAGAATTAGCAATTTTTTTCACACTATTTAGTTTGACAACCCTTTGAAGGTCAGTACTTATTCAATAGTTGAAATATAAAAAATTGATAATCAATTACTTAATTAGCTAATTTTTCATTTTTTTTCAACCACTGCCAAAAGGGTTCTTGTGGCAAAGAGGCTTCTAAACGGATAGGAATTTGTTGGATAGGGTGTATAAAATCTATACTTCTGGCGTGTAAATGAATACTTGCGTCAAGGTTAGGCGTTGGGTAGCCGTATTTCAAGTCGCCTTTAATCACACAACCCATCGTTGCTAATTGCACCCTAATTTGGTGAGGTCTGCCCGTCAAAGGCTTCACTTCTAACCAATGCAGTTCTTGTACTTTTTTGATATAACGGTAGTCTAATATAGCTAATTGACTGCCTTTTTGCTCTTTTGTGTAGGCTTTTACGGTGTTGTTGGCTTCGTTTTTCACTAACCAATGCTGCAAAGTTGCTTTTGCTTGTGGTGGTTGCCTTTGTACGATTGCCCAATAAGTTTTTTGCACCTCTCTTTGTTGGAAAATCTTGTTCATTCGTTCCAAACACTTCGAGGTTTTTGCTAAAACGACCAAGCCACTTACAGGTCGGTCTAACCTATGCACAAGCCCACAAAAGACATTGCCTGTTTTATTGTATTTTGTTTTAAGGTATTCTTTGGCTAAATCTACCAAAGTCATATCCCCTGTTGCATCACCTTGCACCAACAAATTAGCTGATTTATTGACCACTAATAAATGGTTGTCTTCGTAAATAACACTGAATTTCATGCTGCAAAACAACAAAACTTTTAGGAAAATTGGTAGGGTGAGCTAAGAATAACTATGATTCTATCAATCGTTGCTTTTGTAAGTCAAAACATATCGTTTGGGCATTGTGTAAAAAATTTAGATATAAAAGATGGTGTTCCTGCTTTTGTACAACCGCCTCTAAGGTCATATCACTGCGAATAATACCATTAGCATCAAAATATTTGCGAATAGTTACCAACTTGCCATCTTGACAGCTCACCGTTACTCTGTCCGCACACCAACCTTGCTCGTCTTTGTCAAAAAAGCCTGAAACTTCATAATCTACATTAATTGTTAGCATACTAAAACTTGGTAAATGAACCTAATCAAACAAAAACAGTACCTATACATATCGTAAAGGTACTATAATTTTGCTTCTAAGAGAGATATTACAATGTTAAACTAACAAGAAATATCTAAGAGTATGTTTGGAAGCACAAACGCATAATCACTTCTTTGCTCAAATGTATTCGTTAATGCGTTTGTAAGCAATACCTATTAGTAGGTATTTTGATAAAAAGGTCAAAAAAACGCCATTTTTGATACATACCTTTAGGTAAGTAAGGGCGACAATTTATCATTTTCATTGACAGTATGTTTCCATCTATTATGTGTCCACAACCATTGTGAGGGGTTTTCCCTAATATGTTTTTCCAATAATTCGTTGTAAAAATCTACGAACCGATATACATTTTCTTCTGTATAAGGTAAAAACGGCGTAATGTCTATAGGAATAAACTGCAAGGTGTAGTAGCCTCTTTTTACCTTGTTGATTTTGATGTAACAAGTCGGAAACTGATTAGCTAAAACAACATGAGCAAATTTTGTATGTGTAGCCGTTGGTATATTAAAAAATTTGGTAAAATACAATTTTTTTGCTCTACCCGGTGCTTGGTCGCAGAGTGTCCCCAATAAATAATTGCTGTTAATACGTTGAACAGTAAGCTCTGTGGCATTGTTCATTGGTATCATTTCTGCCCCTCGTTTAGCCCTTGAACTCACTACCAAACGGTTAAAATTTTTACTTTTCAAAGGTTGGTAAATAGCGCAAATTTTCTTTTTCTTAAAAATAATAGCAAATAAGGCACTTGTCCATTCAAAATTTCCACAGTGGCTCGCCAAAGCATAAATCCCTGTGGGGCTGTCGTCTATTTTTTTCGTCATTTCGGGGGCTATGTCCTTCATTCTTGTTGTAATATCCGCCTCGCTGATATTCATGCCTTTGAAAAATTCGACAAACATATCTGCCAAATGCACATAACTATCTTTTAAAATTTGTTGAATTTCTGCTTCACTTTTTTCAGGAAAACACATTTTTAAGTTATTGTAAGCCACTTTTTTGCGATAACCAATGACATAGTACAACAAAAAGTAAAAACAATCACCTATCCGATACAACACCCAAAAAGGCAAGCAACTGACAATATAGAAGAAAGTATAAACGCACCAATAAGATATTTGATGTAACATAAGAAAAATAATATTTTTTGAGTTTGGAATTTACTACTAAACAAGCTAAAAACTGTAGCATAGACTTTAGTCTGTGTTACGGAAATATATTTAGTAAAATAGCACTATGACAATAAGGCTTCTATATCTTTTTTGTCTAAATTTTTCATAAAACTTTCTTCGGTAGTTATCAAATCATTAGCTAACTGCAATTTATTTTGTTGCAAAGCCAAAATCTTTTCTTCTACTGTATTTTGGGTAATGAACTTATAGACAATAACCGTATTTTTTTGTCCTATTCTGTGCGACCTGTCTATAGCTTGTTGTTCGGCAGCAGGATTCCACCAAGGGTCTAACAGAAACACATAGTCGGCTGCGGTAAGGTTTAAGCCAACGCCACCCGCCTTCAGTGAAATTAAGAAAACTTGTACTTTATCATTTTGTTGAAACTCCTCTACTTGACTTTGGCGGTCTGTGGTGCTGCCGTCTAAGTACGTATAAGTAATACTTTTTGCGTCTAACTCGGCACGAATAATTGCCAGATGTTTGACAAATTGACTGAAAATCAATACTTTATGTTTTTCTGCTAAGGCAGTTTGTAGCATATCCAATACATCTTGTAACTTACCCGAATCTGCCGAATAATTTGCGTCTGTCATGCGTGGGTGATTCGCCAACTGCCGCAACTGCGTAAGCCCTTGTATCAACATCATTTGCGACTGTGCCACCCCGAATTTTTCGATATGTTCCAAAATTTTATTTCTGTACTGCGACTTCGTTTCTTCATATTTTTTCTCTTGCTCCTCTGTCATTTCGGAATAATGCACATTAATAATTTTTTCGGGCAAATCTTTGGCTACTTGTACCTTTAACCGCCTCAAAATGAATGGCTTAATGATACTATGTAATCTTTTCAGTTTATCAATATCACTCTTTTTCTCGATAGGAGCTTGGTACTCTGTCTTAAAAAAAGACAAGTTTCCTAATAAACCATTGTTCACAAAATTCATTTGCGACCATAAATCTATGGTGCTATTTTCAATTGGTGTACCTGTCAAAACCAACTTGTATTTACCGTTCAACTCGTTTACTGCCTTCGTTATATTCGCATCGGGGTTTTTGATGGCTTGTGCCTCATCTAAAATAACGTAATTAAAATAGTATTTTTCTAAGATTTCTACATCTATCCTTGCCACCCCGTAAGACGTAATAATAAGGTCATAATAATCAAACATCAAATGGTTTTTGTTGCGGTTTGCAGAGGTATAATTCAATACTTTGAGTTCGGGTGTAAATCTTGCTGCCTCTTTTAACCAGTTGTAAATCAAGGAAGTAGGCAAAATTAATAGAGAGGCTTGTTTAATATTTTGCGACTGCAAAGTTTCTTTTTGAGCCTGTAGCATCGCCAAAGTCTGTACGGTTTTGCCCAAGCCCATATCATCTGCCAAACAGCCCCCAAAATTGAACTCTGACAAGAAACGTAGCCAATTATAGCCCGCCTTTTGATAAGGGCGTAACTCACCAATAAATCCTTTGGGCAAGTCATAATCTTCTATGTTTTCAAAATCTCGTAGTTTTTCCAACTTCCGTCCCATCAAGACTTCCACATATTGATTTTGTTGTAGTTCTTGTAATAATACTAAATGATATTTTTTTAGATTAGGTTTACCACTTTTATCTTCTATGTAGTTAAAAATATCATTGTATTGCGTAAACCAAGTGGCAGGAATGACAGCTATCTCGCCATTAGGCAATACAAACTCTTTTTTCTTTTGCAAAATAGCTTTTCGTAACTGTAAAAAGGGAATTTCATATTCTCCAAACTTAACTAAACAATGCACATCAAACCAATCTGAATTTTCTTTGAAAGACAAATTGATGTGAGATTTTCCCACAAAATACTTTTTGGTATCTTGGGCGTGTTGTTCTAATACAATTTGCTGTTCGGTCAAATCTTCGAAATGATGACTTATCCAATCAAATGCTTCGGATTTATCTAATAGCAGCTTTGAAGATTTAAAATCTAAACCCTTCTCTTGTAAAAATTTAATTTTGTTTTTCTCATATTCTTGATTACGAACTATTTTATGGAAACTATAATTGTCGCCTATTTTTTCCAAATTTACATGACAAGCACTAAAAGCATCTGCCTCAAATTCGTAAGTGTCGTACAAGAATTTTAAGGAGAAAATTACTTTACTTTCTGTTTCTACACTTGTGGCTGTATTATCAAATAAATTGTTGTTACTGGCAGTATCTATGACTTCTGTAAACCGCAAAAAAGTCTTTGGTTGCTTGTTAAGTACCTTAATATCAAAGCCTTTGGCGTGTACGTCAAATTCTTCTATGAGTGGGGCAACGAATTTTTTGAGGTAATTATCCTCTAATTTTTTGGGAATTTCTATAAATCTTTTGTTCAAAAAGGGCTGTAATTTTTTGCCATCTACATTTTTTTCAAACGTATAGAGTTTACCTTCTAAAAGTAACCATGCGGGTTCATTGCACAATAATACAGCTTTTTTATACTGAAAATCTATTTTTTGGTCTTTGTATTTAATCGTAGGAAAATAATGAATATTCTCTGTATTCCTGAAAAAATGAAATAATACTTTTGCTTTTTCTTGTTCTATGTCAATTCTTTGGTGTGTAGGAATCCCATCATTAGACATCTCAAAAAGTAGCTTGTTTTTCAACCATAATTTTTCTAAAATCTTGGCTCTTTTTTGCTCCAAACTTTTGTAAATTTCTTCTTGTAATACCTTATCTCCGTTTTTTTCGTCATATACTTTCTCAAAAAACTCTTCGGGTTTTACTTTCTTTTGTTTGTGCGAAAATCTTTTGATAACAGCTTCTTGTTGCATACTTTCTATCAATTCTACTAATTCCAAATCAGCGTCATTGAGTTGGAAATCGGCAGCATTAGACGTAGAAATCAACTGATATTTCAGGGTGAGTCTGCGGTGGTGGTCAAGCTGAATGGCGTAGGCATTCCACAGATAACCCAAATATTCATGCTGGAATAGAGAATATATCACTTGGAAAGGTTCTTCGGCAGATACAGTCATGTTTGTTAGTTGCTTAAGTAAGTGTTGAGTTCAGTTTTCAAAAATGCTTCAAAACTTACAATAAAAACGCAATTCTCAAAATTTTTAGCTCTTTTTCTCTTTGAAACTGCCTAAAAACTGTTTTTTTAAAGGCTTAGTTTTAGCTATGAATTTCGATTTATTTGTTATATATTTGGTAATAAAACACAAAATTATGTCTTATAGCAACTTTAAAAAATTAGCCCAATTAAAAGATGACTTTGGGATAGAAAACAGCACAATGAATTGGCTTGCTTTTCCTTTCAAGAGTTTCCAACCTACGCAAAAGTTATTAGAGGATATGTTAGAAGCACAACAAGAAGGCTTATTAAGTGAAAAGGCTAAATCTGAATATATTGTTGTACCAATATTAAAAGAATTACGCAGACAAAATGTAAATAAATTTAGCACTTTTTCTGGATATGAATTTGATGTAGATAAATCTAAACAACTGTCTGGCTATTGTGATTTTGTGCTATCTACTGAAATTAACAAAGCTGAAGTTACTGCTCCTGTTTTTTGTATTGTAGAGGCAAAAGACGACAAAATCCATAAAGGTTATGCTCAATGTGGTGCAGAAATGTATGCAGCTCATTTATTCAATGAAAAAAAAGGCAATCCTCGCAAGGTTATTTATGGTTGTGTTACTAATGCTTTTTCTTGGTGTTTCTTAAAATTGGAAAATAACGAGTTGTCGATAGACCCCAATTATGTACCTCTGACCTTTACCAAACCACACGAAGTATTGTCGGTTTTACAATGGATTTTAGATAGAAGTTTAAGCAATGAATAGTATTTAACGTGAGTTGCGTAGTATCTGGAGTGTGGGCTTTAGCCCACACATTTAGCCATTAAAAGGTATATTTTTAAGCTATAACAGAGCTATGTGTGGGCTAAAGCCCACACTCCAGTAGGCACTACGCAACTTGCGTTATTTAGTCAATTTTTTGCCCACTGTAAGCCTAATTGTTGGGCATCTGCTATGTATTTAGCTAAATCTTGGGCAGTATTGATTTGTTGTTTTTCATAAAAATCTCTGTACCATTGTGTCGTTACGGCTACCGTTGTTGCCAAATTCCAAACGGGTTGCCATTGCAGCAAGCTCTTTGCCTTCGTACAATCTAACTGTAACAAGTTGGCTTCGTGGGGTTTAGCTTGGTGCGAAACATCTTGCCATTGTACTTCTTGCCATACTTGTTGCATCTGGGTTAAAATGGTGCGTACAGGCACACAACCTTCGGCATCACAGGCAAAATTCCATGCGTCTTCCGCCTTTGTATTGCCTTCTAAGAGTTGTTGTCCCAACAACAAATAAGCTGCCAACGGCTCTAAAACGTGCTGCCAAGGACGAGTAGCTTGTGGGTTACGGATTTGTACGGCTTGTGCTTGTACTGTTGCCTTTACAATGTCTGGAATGAGTCTGTCTGCCGACCAATCTCCACCACCTATCACATTGCCTGCACGTGCTGTAGCCGTTAAAATACCTTTTTCTTTGAAAAAAGATTTGCGGTAGCTTTCGTGCAAAAGTTCTACACAGGCTTTTGAGGTGCTGTAGGGGTCGTGTCCACCCAACTTGTCATTTTCTCGGTAGCCCCACACCCATTCGTTGTTGTGGTACACTTTGTCTGTGGTTACATTGACTAGGGCTTTTACCGAAGGCGTATTTTTCACTGCCTCATACACTTTTGCCGTACCTATCACATTGGTTTCAAAGGTCAAAATAGGCTCTGCGTAAGAGGCTCTTACCAAAGGCTGTGCTGCCAAATGAAACACTATATCGGGCTGATAGGTCTGGAAAACGGTTTGCAGGTGCTTTTCGTCCCGCACATCTCCAATGATAGAGGTAATAGGCAACTGCAAATTATCCAAATGATTGGGCGAAGTATTGGGAGAAAGTGCATAAGCAATGACCTTTGCCCCTAATTGGTGCAGCCAAAAAGCTAACCAAGAGCCTTTAAAGCCTGTGTGTCCTGTGAGAAGGACAGTTTTATTTTTATAGATATGATTAAACATAATAACAAAGCTGTAGAACGGACTTTAGTCGGGGACACCTAGTCCGTTGATGTATTACAAGAGAACGGACTATGTGTCCCCGACTAAAGTCCGTTCTACAGTTTTATTCCCAAATTTTCCATTTTGCTTGCCCACTGTTCCACAAATCTTCCAATTCGTGTTTATCACGTAGGGCATCCATACATTTCCAAAAACTATCATGACGATATGCCATCAGTTGGTCATTAGCAGCCAAATTGCGGAGAGGTTCTTCTTCCCACATTTGTTTATCTGTATCTCCATCTAAATACTTGATAATTTCGGGTTTGAGGACAAAAAAACCGCCATTAATCCAACCTTCATCGCCACGTACTTTTTCTTTGAAAACATCTACAGTGTGGTCTTCATTAATATTCATCACGCCAAAACGTCCCAAAGGTTGAATAGCTGTAACTGTGGCTATTTTGTTATGTTGTTGATGAAATTTGAGCAATTCATGTAGGTTTACATCTGCCACACCATCACCATAGGTAAGCATAAAGTCTTCATTACCAATATGGTGCATAATTCTTTTCAATCTGCCTGCGGTTTTAGTGTGTAGCCCTGTATCTACCAAAGTAACCTTAAAATTTTCGGCTTTTGAATTATGTACTTCCATTTGGTTATTTGCCAAATCTATAGTAACATCTGCATTATGCAAAAAGTAGTTCATAAAATATTCTTTAATCACATACCCTTTATAGCCCAAACAAATAATGAAATCATTGAAGCCATAATGTGAATAGATTTTCATGATATGCCACAAAATTGGTTTTTCGCCAATTTCTATCATAGGCTTTGGTTTCAGGTGAGATTCTTCGGAAATACGAGTTCCCATACCTCCTGCAAAAATGACTACTTTCATGGTTTATATTTTATGAATTGTCCAATTAAATAAAGGTCTAACCACCCCTGGTATGATACCACTGTAACCTTCTAAACGAGTAGGCACACCTTGTATAGGGTCTTTAATATTAAAAGAAAGTAAATTTTGCTCATAAAAATGTACTTGCACGCCTGAACTTAATGAATTTACTCCCATATTTACAAAATATGTTCCCTCATTCAAATAATTCGCAGGAATTATGGCTTTTACCTTGTAGATGCCTACTTCTTTACAACTATTTTGTTCAGAAGGCGGATTTGCAATTAACACCGTTATACCATCTGCTGTTAGCAAATAAAAGAATGGATTGAAAGTTAAAGCACTTTTACTAATTACCTCAAACTCTAAGAACAATGTAATTGATTGACGTATGTCTATCTCTACATCTGTGGTAGCATCATTGACTAATACGCCTGCTGCCATCAACCTTACATAGTTATCTCCCGGTCTTTTTTCTTGTTCTTTGTAAATAATATGCGTTGGAGAAGCTATCCCAGAGCTATAATATTGCATGACAGCCTCCGAAGTAGCTCCGATATACTTAGTTTTGCCTCTTTCCAATAAAATCCCTTTATTACACAAACTCGTAATTGTAGGCATACTATGGCTTACAAATAATACTGTTCTACCTTCATTTTTACTCACGTCTTCCATTTTACCCAAACATTTCTTTTGAAACTGGGCATCTCCAACAGCTAAAACTTCATCTACGACCAAAATTTCGGGTTCGAGGTGGGCAGCCACCGCAAAAGCCAAACGGACATACATACCCGAAGAATATCTTTTGACAGGCGTATCCAAGAACTTTTCTACTTCTGCAAAAGCCACAATTTCATCAAACTTAGACTTGATTTCAGCACGACTCATACCCAAAATTGCCCCATTCAAAAATACATTTTCTCTGCCTGTGAGTTCAGGGTGGAAACCCGTACCGACTTCCAACAAGCTTGCCACACGCCCCTTAATCCGCACTTCTCCTCTGGTGGGTTCTGTAATACGGCTCAAAATTTTGAGCAAAGTAGATTTCCCCGCACCATTCCGCCCTATGACCCCTACTCTATCACCTTGTTTGATGTTAAAAGAAACATCTTGCAACGCCCAAAATTCCTCTGCTCTATTATTGCTAACAGCATTTTTAGCTACAATTCCTTTAAAAAAATTACGAACATTATTTGTAATTACATCTCGCAATGCCACATACTTTTCTTGCTGTTCGTGTTGGAGTATATAAGATTTCGATAGTCCTTCTACTTCGATAATTGAATTTGACATAATGACTTGATAAATAACAGCAACAAAACTAAGAAAACTAATGCAGTTTGCAAAAAGTAATTTTTTCGGTTAGACTACCTCAAATGTTCTTTGGGTACAAGCAAACTTGCTAACAAGGCTAAACTTCCTGCTACTATGATAGACAAACTTTGTATCGTGTGCATCAACAAAGGTAGCTGCATATCATAAGGGGCTTTTACTCCGTAAATAGTCAGCGTAATACCAATAAAATAATGGTACACCCCCGCAGAACCCGCAGGGGCAGGAATGACTACCGCCACCGCACTCATCAACAAAATAGCCAAGCCACAATCTAAACCTAAAAAAGAAGTTGCTGGTAGGGTAAAAAATAAGCAATAGGAGGTAAGACAATAGCAAGTCCAAATCAATACAGTATAAAATAAGAACCAAAATAACTTAATTTTATCTAATTTCAATACACCTATTACACCGTCTTTTAAGCCCAAAACAAAATGTTCTATTTTCTTATAAAAGTCCCATTGTCTTAGTTTTTTTCTGAAAGCCCAAACAGCAGCCAAGCCTAAGAAACCTACTAAGGCAATAAGCATTAAGATAACTAATTTATTGTTATTGTCTGCCCCTGATTTTTGAGTAAAACTATCTATAATGAAATTTCCTATTTTATCAAACTCTAAAAAAAATACAAATGCAGCTACGACTATTAACATCAACAAATCAAAAATTCTTTCAGCTATCACTGCCCCAAAAGATACATTGACAGGCACACCAGAAGTTTTATTGACAATCCCACAACGCGTAACTTCGCCCATACGTGGCACAGCTAAATTTGCCAAATAGCCGACCATGACAGCATAAAACAAATAAGATGTTTTGGGAGAATAGCCAACAGGTTCTAACATAATTTTCCAACGGGCTGCACGTCCCCAATGACTCAACAAATAAATAATGCCAGACAGCAAAATCCATTGGTAATTGATTTGGCTAAAAGTTTTGAGTAGCTCGTCCACAGGTTGGTTATGATACAAATACCAAAAAAGTCCTATGGCTAAACCTGCTGATAATGTATATTTCAGAACAGTGGTAATAGTAGATTTCATAAAAAATGCTTGACTGAATAAGTAGATTTAAAAAATATGTGGTTTTACAAAGCCTAAGAGCTTACATTAGATTTTTTTTGTTGCAAAGTAATGTAATTTTATGGCTAAAACTTTTAGGATTGTCAAAAAAACTCGTTATTTGGGCTAAGTCTTTTAGTATAGACCTTCCTGTATGAACACAAAAATTACATTTTTCAATATATCTCTATTTTTATCGGCTACGTTTTTTTGCCATTCTGCGTATGCTCAATTAGAACTTAGTGCTTTCACAGCCACAGGACGAGGCGGTGCAGCCACCACTTTTGCGACTGATTATCAAGCCATAGGCGTAAATCCTGCTAACTTAGGGGTGCGGAGAAGTTTCAGAGACCCCGAACTTACTTTTGGTTTTGCTGAGTTCAATGCGTCTTTCTTTTCCGAAGGATTAACAAGGGGCGAATTGTTCGAAACTATCTTTAGTCCTATTGCAGACAATTTTAATACGTATGAAGAAAAAAAGAAAGCAGCTGAAAAATTTGCCAATAAAACCAATGCCGTAAACGTAGATTTTATGTTGGCAGGGGTGGCATGGTCGCACCCGAAATGGGGTGGAATAGCCTTCAGTGTGCGGGATAGAATACAATTCAATGCCAGATTGAATACTTTAGCCTCTGAAATTATGTTTTTAGGTGCGAATGCCCCTTATTTTCCTACTTTGTTGCTGAATGATGATGCCAATACGCAAATTCCTAATGATAGCCGTGTAACTCCCGAACAGAGAGCCTTAGTGGTGGCAGGTTTTAAGCCTACAGACGAAGAATCTTTGACCTACGGACAAGTAATGAACGGCACAAGGTTTTCTATGTCTTGGTACAGAGAGTATAATATGAGTTTGGGTACAAAAGTATTTGACAGCTACAACTTTTCTGCACACGCAGGCGTAGGCGTAAAATATTTGCAAGGAATAGGTTTAATAGATGTAAACGTAGAAAATAATCAATTTACAAATAATACCATTTCGTTATCTCCCACATTTGGTTTAGGGCAACTCTTAGACGGTGTACCCACACCGCCCAACCAAACTCCCAATTTTGAAGGCTTTATTCAAGGTGCTTCAAGTCTTAACAAATTCATCGCAGCCAAACCTGTAGGTAGTGGTTTTGCTATGGACTTGGGTATTAATTTGGTAGTTCGCCGCCGTCTTTTCATTGGTGTAGCCGTTACAAATTTAGGTCAATTGAATTGGGAAAATAATACGTACCGCCTCAATAACAGCAAGTTACGTGAGGTACAAGGCTTAGGTTTGAATAATTACAATATTTTAGGAGCTTCTACAAGTTCTTTCCGTTTGGCAGGGGACGGAGCAGCCTTACAGTTAGAAGGCAGCAGCCCGTTTGCTACTGAACTCCCCAGTGTGATTCGTGTGGGTACAAGTTATGAGTATTTCCGTACTTTTCACGTTGGTTTAGATGTGGTGATTCCAAGAAATAACGTGGCGGGTAATTTACGCAGCCCTCTTTATACTTTGGGCGGAGAGTACCGTTTAACCAAGTTTATTCGCCTCTCTTCAGGCATAAGTATTGGGGGTAATCAAAGTAGCCGAGTGAATATTCCTGCGGGGGTTGTATTTGAGGCTCGGAAAAGGTGGTTTGAGATGGGTATAGCTACTCGTGATATTATTTCTTATTTCATCAATGAGTCTGGTGGTACAACTGTTTCATTTTCAGCAGGTTTCATTCGTTTCAAAATCAGCCGTTTAAAGTTGTAATCACTTTTGGTTTTACTATGATTTATACAGAAATATTTGGGTATCAAAGTTTGGTTGTGGCAAAAAATGTATGCTTTCTAATTTATTGATAATGAATTATTTAAGGGAATACAGATGATACCTGCAATCGAATTGGGATTGCACAGCTATTCACTACTTTTTTGTTTATCTATGAATATTCGCCATACCCTACCCAAATGTTAATGACTTGTTAATACGCAGATTATACGTTTGCTAAAAAATAAATTAAGTTAAAAAAGTGAAAAAAATAGCCCTGTCTAAAAAGGCATTCACAAAAGTTCCTATATTTTAAGTAAATTTCCGAACTTGATAGGTATTTCCTTTGTATAAAGAAATACTTTAGCTTTGTTTGTGCAACTCAACTTCCTTAGACTATGGCAAAAAGTGGTATCGGTAAGTATTTTAATCCTACAATTCGCCAAGTAGTACGTCCTCTTGATGAATTCATCCAACTTGAGCAGTCAAGTGGTATTATTTTATTGGCTTGTAGCCTTATTTCTTTGTTCATTGCCAATTCTCCTTTCAGTGGAGAGTATCTCCAGCTGTGGGATACACCTATGACCTTAATTGTCGGCAATTTTAAACTCTCCAAAAGTGCTGCCCACTTTATTAATGATGGTCTAATGGCTATTTTCTTTTTGTTGGTAGGCTTAGAAATTAAACGAGAAGTGCTGGAAGGGCAGTTGTCTTCGTTTCGCAAAGCTCTGCTCCCTATGATTGCAGCTTTGGGCGGTATGTTAGTACCTGCCGTATTATTCACCGTTTTTAATGGCGGTTCTACCTTCGAGAGTGGTTGGGGGATTCCTACAGCTACAGATATTGCTTTTTCTTTAGCAGTCATTTCTTTGTTGGGCAACAGAGTGCCACCTGCCCTCAAAGTATTTTTGGCAGCCTTAGCCATTGCAGATGACTTGGGGGCTGTTATCGTTATTGCTTTGTTTTATACTGCCGACCTCCAATTAGACTATTTGTATTTAGCAGGATTGGCTTTTGTAGTTTTATTAATTTTAAGTGTTGCACAAGTTCGTTGGTTGGCTATTTATCTCATTGTAGGTGTATTTTTGTGGTATTATATGCTCAAATCTGGAGTTCATGCTACCATTGCTGGGGTGCTATTAGCTCTTACAATTCCTTTTAAAACAGAGTACAACAAAAAACAGTTGTTGCATCTGATGGAAGAACGGCTTGTGGTGGTCAAAGAGAATTTACAATCTACCGAAGTCAAACCAAGAGATATTACCGAAGAATTAGAAGACATTGCCAATGAAACATCTTCTCCTTCACAAGTTATTGAAAATCAACTACATGGAATAGTAGCTTTTGGTATTATGCCTATATTTGCCTTGTGTAATACGGGTGTATTGTTAGATACGAGTGTGATAGGTGGCATACAAGAACCGTTGGGCTTAGGTATTATTTTAGGCTTGTGTTTAGGTAAACCTTTGGGAGTTTTCTTCTTCTCTTGGTTGGCTATCAAATTCAAAATGGCAGCCTTGCCCGACCATGTTTCTTGGTCGCATCTCTTAGGAGCTGGAATTTTGGCTGGAATTGGATTTACCATGTCTATTTTCATTACATTATTAGCTTTTCCTAATAATATGCACGTAGAAGGTATTGCCAAATTAGCTATTATCATTGCATCTGTAACTTCAGGTGTGGTAGGTTATTTGTTCTTACGATTTGTAGCAAAACCTACGCATTTGGAAAGTTACTAAATAATTGGCGAGTTGCCTTTGCGACTTAGTAAAACCATAATTTTATGGAGTTAATAAATTGCCTGAAGGCAACTTCTCTTGCAAGTATTCAAGCTAAAAACTTAGATAACTATATGAAAAAAATCTTATTTCTTTGTTTGGGTAATATCTGCCGTTCTCCTTTAGCCGAAGGTGTTTTTAGCACAATGGCAGCGGAACAGGGCTTGGATTTATTTGTAGATTCGGCAGGTACAGGGGCGTATCACATTGGAGAGTTGCCCTACCACGCCACACGCAAAGTAGCTAAAAAATATGGTATTGAGCTTACACACAAAGCCCGCCAACTCAAAGTAGCTGATTTTGAGGTGTTTGACTATATTTTGGCAATGGACAATAACAATTTTCGCCATGCAGACCAACTTTCACAAAAAGCCTCGTCAATGCGAGCATCTTTGCATTTGTTCAGAGAATTTGACAGTGATAAAAGTTCTATGGAAGTAGATGACCCTTACTACGGAACAGAAAAGGACTTTGAAAAATGCTACCAAACCGTAAAAAGATGCAGTGAGGGCTTATTGATGTTTTTAACCAATAGGTAAGCACAAATACCAAATTGTAATTATTAATTGGAAATTTTTTAATTAGAAACATATACCAATAGCCTCACAGCTTTTAAAATTCATATTTCATGCTTTTTCGCTGCTTATTTTTCTTGTACTTAATTTTTTGCTACAGTCATTCTTTTGCGTGCCTCAATGAAAGTAGGGTATTGTTAAATGGTAAAACTCATGTTTCTGATGATGAAAGTCTTGTTCCTATAGGTCGTAATTTTGAAAGTAATTTTGAATACTATAGAGAAGAATTAAAAGAACTTGATAGCCTTTGGAAACGCAATAAAAAAATAGAAGATTATTCAGATTATGGTGTTTTGCTTGTTTACTTAGGACGTTATGAGGCAGCTAAAAAGGTTTTGGTTGTGGTAAAAAATGTATGATACTTTTTTTAACAATAATTGTAATTTTTACAATAAATACATATTTTCATAGCAGCCTCATGATTTTCCATTTTTTTAGAAAAACCACAAGTTTTTCTAACGGTTCTTCTGTTTCTTGACCTA
>CANGYA010000028.1 GCA_947457925.1 Cytophagales bacterium
AAATAAACACAAATATAGTATTATTGGGAGATAAAAATGATGCTATTGTAGGAGAAAAAGTAGTCTTACACTTTGAAAATCTACGAAAAAATAATGCTAATTGCCAAACCATTATTTACAATGCTTGTGGGCAGTATAACCTCAATCAATCTGCCTCTTTGCTCCAACAAGCCCATACTGTTTTTACGCATGACACAGGCTTAATGCACATTGCAGCAGCTTTGAAGAAAAATATTTATAGCATTTGGGGCAATACTACGCCTTTGTTGGGTATGTACCCGTATCAAACGAATTACAAAGTGATAGAAAACAATAATTTGTCTTGTCGTCCTTGCTCAAAAATTGGCTTTGACAAATGTCCCAAAGGGCATTTTAAATGTATGAATGATTTGCGATTTGATGGGCTACATGATTTCTAAAAAGCACACCGCAAAGGTTTCAAAAACCTTTGCGGTGTGTTAGCAAGTTTATCGTATTAATTCATCATAACTCAAAAACACATTCATACCCTTTTCTGCAAAGTAGTTTTGGGTAGTTTGTCGGTCTTTTTGGCTGGTAACCATGATAAAGTCGCCACCCCAAGCACCCAAAGATTTGATTTCTCCCCAATAATCATTGAAATACAACTCTTTGACTCTTTTCATCTTTAAACTTGAGGCAATAATATTTTCATGTTGTTGAATCAATACATCAAACTCCTCTATGGTTTGGGCTGTTAGAAACTTCTCTGTAATGTGTGTAAGCTGTAGGGCAATTTCTTCTTTGTGTTGGCTCAAAGATTTGTAGTAGTTAATCCCTTCTCTCGAATCTTGTTTGTTACCCAAATACACAAAATAAATTTTATCTCTAAACGGTGGGTTAAATTCCACTTCACGAGCCACAGGTTGTCCTTCTTTGGGCTTTTCATACAAAATGGCTTTGTTGGCTTTCGCACACGCCACGTCATAGCCAGAGCCACCCATAGTTTTAAACAATAATTCAAAGGCATTTACATTTGCCCATGTAGCTATATTGTGAATAAGCGTAGAACTGCTGCCCAAGCCCCACAGACGAGGAAACTCCAAGTGAGTTTCTACCAAAACATATTGGTTGGCTTTTAAGAAGTTCTTGCTTAACTCTCTTGCTTTACGCAATATTTTCTGTAAAACTAAAGATTTTTGAGATACTAAGTTGTCCAGACACTCGAAACTATCTACGTCAAATTTGGCTTCAAACCAGAGCTGTCCGTCACTATCGTAGCTTTTCCAATGAAGTACCCTGTGTTCCGAAGGCATTGCAGTTACTCGAAGTTTTTGTCCTACATTTGTAGGAAGTGCCAAAGCCAAAGCACCGTCTAAAACATAATATTCGCCACTCAATAAGAGCTTGCCGTTACCGTGATAGTGTTGCACAAAGAGTTGATTTTAAAGTAAAAGCCACAATAAAAATGCGAAATAAGTGATTGACTGTCATGTAACAGCCTTTTTCGTTTGTTTGTGCTGGTTAAGTAGTTCTCAAAAATAGCTGTTAGGTTTCAATTTTCATTACAAGCCTATTCAGCAGCAATGTTAGTTTCAGTAGTTGCAACCGTTTCTATAACTATAAAGGGAGTGCAAAGTTCTTTGTTTTTTCAGAATTTTCAAAAACTTTTAGTATTTACCTTCTGTATTGTTCGTTGAATGAGTGTAATTAACGTAAGCTGCGTAATACCTGTAGAACGGACTTTAGTCCGTTTTTCGCAATGAAAATGAAGATTTCTGTTCTTAATAAAGACAAGTTTTTATAGAAAATACCCAAAACGGACTAAAGTCCGTTCTACAGTAAGCACTACGCAACTCACGTTAATTAGGCACAAGTACTTAATTAGCTTCTTGCAACCCGACAATAATTAAAATGAGGCACATATTTTGACATTCTTTAACAAGCCTATAACTTTTCCTTTGGGTTTCCGTAAAAAAAGAGCATAGATTTATTACAAATAATGTAATTTTTACGCAATATTTACAGTAAATTCACATTTGTTTTGCAAATTTTCACACTCTTTTACTACATTTACCCCATGATTTAGAGTTATCAAGAGCTATTCTGTTCCTTGTTGAGCTTAATCTCCAAAAAACGTATGAAGTACACCATCATTTTTTCTTTCTTGACGGCGTTGGGCATTGTGTTATTCATTACTCCACATATCATCAATATAGCTCACCTGAAAAATTTGTTTGACGAACCCAGTGAACGAAAAGTTCATAAGCATAAAATTCCTCGTTTGGGTGGCTTTGGGGTAGCCATTGCTTTTATGCTCACCACCTTATTTTTCATGCAAGCCTCTCTACTGCCCACATGGAACTATATTTTATGTGCAGTATTGGTTATTTTTTCAGTAGGTTTCAAAGACGACATTGTAGGGCTTTCGCCATCTAAAAAACTGTTGGCACAAGTTACTTCTTCGTTCATCATTGTCCATTTTGCGGATATTCAAATGCGAAGTTGTTATGGAATGTTTGGGATTTATGAATTGCCAACCCCTGTGAGCTATATCGTTTCTATGTTTACAATAATTGTTATCACTAATGCTTTTAATTTAATAGATGGTATCAATGGTTTGTTAGGCTTAATTGGTTGTATTACTTCTCTTACATTTAGTTTTTTGTTTTATGCACTGAATTTGCCTCAATTTAGTCTGTTAGCCATCACCATTACAGGGGCTTTGATAGGCTTCTTGTATTACAATATCACGCCTGCCAAAGTTTTTATGGGAGATGCTGGCTCATTGGTATTAGGATTTTTGATGGCTGTTTTTGCTGTTAAACTCATAGATACGCCACAATTGGAAAATACAAGGGAGGCATTCGTTACTATACAAGCTACACCTGCTCTTGCTGCGGCTATTCTGGCTGTACCATTGTTTGATACCCTAAGAGTATTTTTCATTCGTATCCGTAATAAAAAGTCTCCTTTTAGTGCAGACCGTAATCATATTCACCATTTACTAATAGATTCAGGTTTTTCTCATTTGACTGCTACCTTAATTTTGGGTTTATTCAATATCTTCATTATTACAGTAGCTGTTGTAGGGCAATCTTTAGGAAATACGGTCTTAATTCTCATGCTATTGACTATGTTGTTAGTCGCAACATTTGTTCTCATACGATTTAGAAATGCCGTACAACAAGCAGACGCACAAAACACACAAGTTAATATGGCAACTGTAGTAGCTAAAACCCACAAGCCCAAAACAAGAGAAAAGGTTTTACACTAATTGTTGCGGTAAAATAATATTTATAGGCACTTAATCTCTTAATTTATATTTTTATGGCTATTGTTTTAAAAAAAGGTGGCAGTTTCAATCTTTCTAAGAAAGAACCTTCTTTGAAAAAAATTATGATTGGTTTGGGTTGGGAGAAAAAAGCTGGCAATCAAATGGACTTAGATGCCTCTGTTTTCTTATTATCCACCAATGGCAAATTAGTGTCAGAAGAATATTTTGTGTTTTACAATAACCTCAAGTCGCCAGACGGTTCTATCCAACACACAGGCGACAACCGTACAGGGGCAGGAGATGAAGATGACGAGATGATTTTAGCTAATTTACCTCTTATCAATGCCGCAGTTGCTGAAATTCGCATTGTCGTAAGTATCCATGATGCAGCTACTCGCCGCCACCATTTTGGTTTATTGTCTGAGGCGTATATTCGCATTATAGATGTGGAAGGCAACAGAGAGGTACTACGTTATGACCTTGACGCAGAGTTTAATGGGAACACAGACGTAGAGTTTGGTAAGTTGCAAAGAGTAGATGGAGATTGGAATTTTGTAGCTTCTGGCATCGGCTCATCTAATGGCTTGCAAGGCTATGTAGATATGTATGCGTAGGCTTTGTAACAAATACATAGACTTTGTTTAACTTTTCCTAAAAAAAGTTCAAGAAAAGTAAACCTTTTCTCAACAAACTTGTTATTATCGTGAAGTTTGTTTGTTAGTTTAGTTTATTAAGTGGAATGTAGCCCTTGCAGTGCGGGGGCTTCATTTTTTTTGTAAAATTACTTGAAAATAACCTTGTGCTTGTGCCTGTACCGTATAGCCTATTAGTAAGCCAGCCACTGCATTTTTAGACAGATGTGCAGGCAATAGCCAATTCAGCAACTTTCCTCGCCACGTAGGATAGAAATACTCTCTTGCCATATTACGAAACCTTATCAGGTTTGGAACTACAAAAGAAGAATAATCTATGGTGGAATCTACCGTAAAGCCGATGTTTTTTGCCATCTGTATCCATTCATGGAGTTTCACACCTTGTTGCACCGCCATTGTAATTTCAACTAATTGAGAAGCCTGTTGGATACTTGCGGGTAGTTGGTCAAAATGAGGGTATCTAAAGCCATCAATAGCTATTAATAAACCATTAGGGCGTAACACTCGATAGGCTTCTGATAGAGCCTTTTCAGGGTTATTTGCATGAGATAGTGCCTCTATTTCAAAAACAACATCAAAACTATTTTCTGCAAAAGGTAAGGACTGAAAATCTCCTTCTTTGAAATTGACATTGCTTAAATGGCTACTTTTTTTGCGTGCTGTTTGCAAAGAAGAGGGCGTAAGGTCTAAACCCGTGAAATGTCGTTGTGGATTTTTTTGAGCTAAATCAATCGTATTAAACCCATTTCCTGAACCCAACTCTAATATTTGTGTATAGGTAGAATAGTTTGACAAGAGTTCGTGAATAAGGCGGGTTTGCTCATAAAACCCTTGTGGAGTAAAATACCCCTCATAATTCATTGCTAAATGCAAAGAACCCTCTCGTGAATGCAAATATTTATACCCCCAACTGCTATATGTATGATAGTCTCGGATAAAATTAGTTGTTACTTGTTGGTTGATGATAGTTTGTATAGGAAATACTTTATCTATTTGGGTTAAACAATTTTTTATTTGTTGTTCTAATTCAGATTCTTGCATCATATAGAAATTATTTAAAATTCTAATTATAAGTAATTGGAAAAAATAAATGTACCACAGACTTTAGTCTGTAATCTCTTGATAATCAAAGACTCACAGACTAAAGTCTGTGGTACAATATTATCAATTAATTAGTTACTCTTACTTATCATTGAATAGTAATGATTTATGAAGTAAAGCAAATTAATAACTTGTTGCAAATTAACAACTTAACTATCAACCATAAACAACTCCATAATATTGTGAAATAAACAACAAATTTAATAAGTTCCATCTTAACTTTTATATTTTTTCAAAAAAATATAGGTTTTCTGCATCAAAATTTATAAGTAATTTTTATGTTAGGGTCGTGCTTTAAAAACTTATAGTGAAACTAATTTTTTCAAAGAAATAAGTTTGATTGTCTTCAAGAAGCTCTATAAAGATGACATCTTTCTAAAAGATGTCATCTTTATAGAGCTTCTTGAAGACTAAGTATAACAATTCATAGCACGACACTATAATAAAAATACATTTAACGTAAATTTTGGAACACAGACCACGCTGACCACGCAGAGTTGCACGGGTTATTCTTTACTTATACAATTGAAATATAGCTTCAATACAATTCTAGCTATGTTTTCCATGTGCCTATGTGGTTGAAAAATTTTGATGCGGAAAACCTAAAAAAATACCTATCTCAAACTATATAGTTTTGAGATAGGTAAACTTCGGTCAGGTAAAACCTATCAATTATTTTTTCTTGATACTCTTGACTAACTTAATGGCTGCATCTGCATTGTCATGTAGTAACGTAATAATAAAATTCAGGTCGCCGTTAGGGTCTAACATACAAGCAAAAAATGCAGGTTTACCCTCGATAGTGCCTTCTGCACAATAACCTTCGAATCCATTAAAATCTATTTCATGTGCGTCTGTAACTTTCATTTTACTTTCTTTAGCCATTGCATTCACAGCCTCCGCCAAATTATCATTGGTTATATTTTCATCTTTGATTGGGTAGAGTCCAAATAAATAGATTTTACCTCTATTAGATGAACCTTCAAATTTTTCTCCATCACTTGTACTTTCTTTGAAGTCAGAAGGCACAGAAAACTTTAAGCCGTAGTCGTCCCATGTATATTCTTCTTGTGCCGATGCCGAAAAGTTGCACAAAACCGTAAAGAACAACGCCATTACTAAAACAGATACTTTTTTCATTGAGGTTAAAAGGGGTTAAAAGTGAATAAAACTTACATGAATTTAGCACTTATTAACAAAAAAGCAAATACAAGACCAAATTATTTATATGGGTGCTGTTACAAATCATTTAATCCTCTTTTTGGTGTTGCACAAATAAAATTTAAGGCAAAGATTTCGTTAGCTAACGAATAACTGTAAATTTGTTATAGTCAAATTAATGTTGTTGCTATGCCTTACTCTTATATACATTTTCAGTATTACTATGTCAATTCGGCTGGTTTTAGTACAGGCTTTGTCCCCAAATACGGCAAAGTAGATGAAGATGGTATTTCTTTTGACGAAGAAACGTTGGCTTACAGTGATTTACAGGCAGTAAGTTCGCACAAAAAGAGGTTAGCCATTCAGCTATTGCCAACGGCAGAAGCCCCCGAAGAAATAGGCAAGCATATCATAAAAGATACGTATGCGGTGGTAGTAGAAGTAGAAGGGGACAGCATTATCGAAGCCAAAAAATTATTGGTGCAGTACCTCACTACCTACCAATGTTACCAGCGTAAAACAGAGTTGGAAAGAGAAGGAAAAGTAGAGGATTTTCGGGCAGAACAATGTCCTAACTGTTTGGCATTGTTAGACTTGTCTTATTATACACCTACAAACTATATCTACTGTAAACATTGCGAAAGTATTTTTGATAAACTACGGCAACCCTTGCCCCACAGTGAAAATTATAGGGTTTGCCCCGACTGCGACTATTATGGTAGGGTGCAAGAACACCGAGAATTTAGCTGTTATGCCGTACCCAAAGACCGCCGTTTGACGTACACCAAACACGAATTTTGTGATACTTGTGCAGAAAGATTAGTCGAGCAAACTTGGTGGAAAAATGCCTTGTATTTGGTAGGTATTCCAACGACTTTGTTTATGCTCCTTACTACTAAAGAAACACCCAGCCCTTTGTATGCAGAAATGACCAAAGCCAATAGGTATGCACAAGACGGCAAACTACAGCAAGCCTTAGATTTGTATATGCTCATGACCTTGCGAAATGAAAAACACCCTGCTATGTGGCTCAATTATGGGTTGGCGTATTTGGCTGCTGACGATACCGAAAAAGCCTTACGGTATCTCAAAAAATCTTTGGAATGTTGTAGTAATTATCAACCTGTATTAGACGTATTGGCGAAGTACAGTGATAAGGAAGTACCTTTGTAAGACCTTATTGCTACATTTTTTACTAATCAATCATACGGTAGGAACACTGATGACGCAGATTTTACGGACTTTCACAGATTTTTCTTGTTTTTTAGTTAAAACTCAAACAAAAATGTGAAGTTATTAGAGATTATTGAGGTCTGTAGCATAGACTTTAGTCTGTGTATGTAATATACTGCTAATCAGCTAATTAGACACAGACTAAAGTCTATGTTACAAAACCTTAATAATGTCTGTTTTGTTCATGTTTGATTAAAACAAATTTTGATGCAGAAAACCTCTATTTTCAATGCTTTTATGGCTGCATTATGGGTAGTCTTAAGCCTTATTGGATTGGGGACAACTCAATTAAAAGCACAAAGTTTGTCTAATTTGCGTTGCAAGTGGCTTACTGTCAAAGAATTAACAAAACCCATAGACACTTTATCCATTGTTCCTAACTCTTTTGTTATTCAACAGATAAAAAATAATTGTCCCCCCCCTCTCCATTTGGAGAGGGGGTTGGGGGGTGAGGTCAAAATTACCTACAACCCCACCACCAACCAAATAAACGTAACCTACCCTACAAATTGCACACCTAGCCCCAACGATTCACTGTTAGTGTGCTACCGAGTGCTACCTTTTTTGTTTACGCAAAAGCACTACCACCGCAGCCAACAAGCCTACGATTCGGGGTTATACAGTGGCAGCAGTTATATAGGTATGAAAACCGTCACCAATAAGCCTGATGAAAGAGTGGAATTATTCAAAATAGACGGATTGACTAAAAACGGTAGCCTTACAAGGGGCATTTCGGCAGGTAATCGGCAAGATGTGTTTGTAAACTCTGCCCTCAATCTGCAATTAGATGGTAAAATTAGCGAAGATTTGCACTTGACTGCCGTTTTATCTGACCAAAACGTGCCGTTTCAGCCCGAAGGCAATACACAAAACATTCAACAATTTGACCGAATTTTTATTCGACTTACACACCCTTACGCCACGTTGTCCGCGGGGGATATTGTTTTTCAGCAACGCAATACCTATTTTTTGCAATACTATAAAAATATTTTGGGTGGAATGCTGGAAACAAATTATAACCTCACCCCCCAACCCCCTCTCCATTTGGAGAGGGGGGGCAATTCCCCACCTACAGGTGGGGTAAAAACTCCCCCTCTCTATTTGGAGAGGGGAGGCAATTCATTGCCCACAAGTGGAGGGAAAACTCCCCCTCTCCAAATGGAGAGGGGGCAGGGGGGTGAGGTTGCGTATTCCCGCATAGGTTTTTCTATTGCCAAAGGTCGTTTTCATTCGCAATGGGTGGACGTGCAAGAAGGCGTACAAGGGGCGTATCGGCTGCGTGGGGCAAACAATGAAAGGTTTATTGTGGTCATGGCAAATTCTGAAAAAGTGTATTTAGATGGTCGTTTGTTGCAGCGTGGCTTCAATTATGACTATGTGATAGACTATAACACTGCCGAAATTACGTTTACCAACCAAATTGTTATCACAAGGTACTCACGAGTGCGAGTAGATTTTGAGTATTCGGTGCAAAATTACAGCCGTAGTATTTTGATAGCTACCCACGAACAGCAGCTAAAAAAGTGGCGTGTATCAGGTAATTTTTATCGTGAAAAAGATGATGAAAGCAACCCTTTGTTACAGACTTTGACAGCAGAAGATTTTAAATTATTGAGAGAAGCAGGCGACACAGCCACTGCCGTTTTTAGTAATGGGGCGGTGTATGTAAAAGATTATCAAGCAGATAGAGTATTGTATTTCAAAAAAGATACCGTAGTTAATGGCAACAATTACCGTATTTTCCAACGAGCTACGCAACAATACGACAGCCTTTTTTCGGTGGTTTTTTCGGAAGTGGGTTTGGGCAAAGGCGACTACCAACTGGGTAGCCCTACCGCCAACGGCAGAACTTATATGTGGGTAGCCCCCAAAAATGGCGTACCACAAGGCAGTTTTTCGCCTATTCGGTTGCTCATTCCGCCTAATCAAAAACAGTTGATTACCTTAGGCAGTACCTACCAATTTACTAAAAAACAACAATTTTTTGGTGAGGTAGCCTTTTCGAAAGATGAAAAAAACTTGTTTGCCACCAATAGCACACAACGCACCAACGGACAAGCCTACAAAGTTGGAGTTTTAGGCAAAGATTTGATTATCAATTTTTTAGACAATTATAAATTACAATACCAAATAGATTATGAACACACCAACGCCAATTTTAGCCCTATAGACAGGTTTCGGGCAGTGGAATTTGACAGAGATTGGTCGGCACTGAATACCGCACAAAAACGACTGGACGACCACATTGCACAAGCCCAACTACAAGTGCGAAAAGACGCACATAATTTTTTGGAGGCGAAATTTACGTATCGAAACCGAAGTACAGATGTAAATGGATTTCAACAAAATATAGCCTTTGGGCAGCAGTTTGGCAAGCTTTACACTCTTTTTTCGGGCTTTTTGATGCACAACCAACAAGCCACGACCACCGCCAACTGGTACAGGTGGGTGGGCAATGTTTTTTACAAAACAAAACCCGCCATTATTGGCTACCAATATCAAGAGGACAGAAATACGGTTCGCAAAACCGCCAACGACAGCCTACAAAGTACCACCATGAATTTTTATGAACATAAAATTTATGTCAAAAATGGCGACTCTACTCGTTGGCAGTTTTTGACAGATTACGCCTACAGAGAGGACAATGCACCCCTACAAGGCATATTAGCCGTTAATACGATTGCTAACACCTTGAATATCAGTGCTAAACGGCAACAAGGAGCTAATTTGTTCAATTTTGTAACTACTTACCGCAATTTGCAGAACGTATGGCGAGATACGAGCCGAAAAATAGCACCTAACGAAGAAACTATTATGTTGAGAATAGACTTTAACCGTAACTTTTGGAAAGACAATATCAAATCAGAATTGACATTGGCAACGGCTGCGGGCAGAGAATTACGGCGTGAGTTCAGGTTTATTTTGGTGAATACAGGCACAGGTACACACACTTGGCGAGATGATAACAAAGATGGTATTCAACAACTTAACGAGTTTTATTTGGCTATTAACCCCGATGAACGAAATTACATCAAAGTTTTTACACCTACAGACGAGTATGTGCCTACGTATAGCAATAATTTATCTTACCGTTTGAATATCAATTTGCCTAAAAAATGGCAAGAAAAAACAAATTTACTGCGTTTATTAGGCAAACTAAGTAACCAAACTTCTTGGAGTATCAACAAAAAAATAATTGCAACGGATTTAGTACAAAGATTTATTCCTTTTGCACAAACCGAAGATGCAGCTTTGCAGGCAAGACAAGAAATTTTTCGAAGTACGTTTTTTTACAACCGTACTTCGCCACATTTTGGCGTAGAATTTACGGTCTTAAATTCTGCCCAAAAACAACTTTTAACCAATGGCTTTGAGGCAAGAAACATTCAAGAATACCAAGCAACAATTCGTTACAATCTAACGACTTTCCTCAATGCCAAACTAACGGCAGTAGCCGACCAAAAACAAAATCTTTCGGATTTTATGGAAAATCGCAACTACTTGATTGTGAGCCAACAACTAAAACCCGAAATTAATTTTCAACCTAATCCTACTTTTCGGCTCACAGGCAATTATGTTTTGCACCTAAAACGCAACCGTTTCACAGAAAACAGCCAAGAACAAGCCACCTTGCAGCAGTTGAGCGTAGAAAGCCGTTGGGCGAAGGCAAGCAAACGAACTGTTATGGCACAAATTCGTTTTACACACATTAAGTTTGAGGGTGAAGCCAATACGCCTGTAGGTTACGAACTATTGGAGGCTTTGCAGCGTGGGGTGAATTGGAATTGGTCTTTGCAATGGCAACAGCAGTTAGTTAATGGCTTGCAACTTTCTTTGCAATATGACGGCAGAAAATCTGAAGGGCAACCTGTAGCTCATTTGGGAAGGGTGCAGGTTACTGCGTTGTTTTAATGGAAATTCTAAAAGGACAAGCCTATATATTTCACTTCAATCCATAGCTTCTATTCGGTCTTTATACACTGTAACTAATTTATGTGTTTGGTTAAGAAACAAAGCCTCTGTCCAATGTTGTTGGAGGGTGCGGAAAAAATCACGCATTTTCATATTCCCTAACCGAATATGAATGATTTTTGGAGGAGGTTCTCGGAATAATATCAAATCAGCAAAATCACTGTCTTTGGTAATGATACTCAAATTATTAGCTTTTGCATACGCCCAAATTTGTTGGTCTGTCCATTCATCATTAATTGTTGTTTGGTGAATATAGGCGGGATTATTCCACAAAGAACAGTAAAAAGGGAGATTTACATCGACCAAAAACTCGAGCATTTTAAACAGTGGTTTTAATAGTATAACGGTGTGAAACAAGTGCTGTAGCAAACTGCAAACAAGCATAAATATCTGCCATTTCTAAGGAAGGATATTGAGTCAAAATATCTTGTGGGGTGTCGCCTGCGGTCAGAAACTCCAAAATAGTCTGTACTGTAATTCTTTTGCCCCGAATGGTGGGTTTTCCATTACAAACCTCCGCATCAATCGTAATTCGTTCTGTGAGATATTCCATAAGATGAGCAGTTTCAACAAAGATAACTAAAAAAATTGCAGTTATCAGTGAGTAGTAAACTGTTATTTTTTTTGTAAGTAATTTATTGCTAACTGTTTATCCAAAAAATTAATAGAATAGAAAAAATTACAAATTACACCACCATAGCAACGTAATTGACAATTATTAATTAAAGCAAAACAAGAATAATACTACTATAAAAATACAAGCCGTTACAATTACCAAAGTCTTACAACTATTGGCAATCATAACGGCTTTTATTTATTTCAACACCAACACATCATTTCTTTTTGTACCAACAGCCCCAACCGCAGCCGTATTTTCAGTGATTTTTCCGTTTTCGTCTATTTGATAGGTTTTTTCGCCCAATTTCGCCACAGATTTTATACGGTTTTCGCTAAATGGCACTTCCGTAACAGGCGACTGCCACAGTCTTTCGTATTCAGTAACCGTAACTTTATTGTCCTCTATTTTGGCAGCTTTTATTTTTTGTGGGGTACATTGACACGCCACATTGATTTTACTAATTTCCTCGCCTTTGTGGGTGTAAGTTACTAAGTAAGAGTAGGTTGGTGGTACTTCCTCTGCCATTGCATCACGCGAGGCGTACACAACAGCTACATATTTTTCTGTACTTTTCACCTTTGCCAAATAGTAATATTCGCTGCCTACGTCCCGCCCAAAAGAGCCTGTTTCCATTTCTTTCACATAGTTAGCAAAATCATAACTAATGTACTTGTCGCCTACATTGTCCACATCTTTGGAGGAAATTTCGTAGGGCAAAGTTTTTTCAGGAAAACCCCTCAAAAACACTTTGAAAGCTGCCGTAGCTTTGTCTTCTGAATTGGTAAAATGCTTTAAAAACAACTGTTGGAAGGCAGGTGAATTTTGGAACGAAGCAAAAAGAGGCTCTTGTTGCACCAATTCTTTCTGCACAAAGCCCTGTTCTATAGCCCTGCCCAAATAGTCTGCAATAGAATAATCTATGTATTCACCGCCTTTGGCAGCCGTATTAAGAGCCATGTTATAGTACAAATTTGCTAAATTAGAGAAACGCAAAGTTTCAGCCATTTGATAGGCTTTTTCGGCTTCTTCGTAGTTTTTTTGTTCATACAACGCATTGCTCAATTCATAATAGGCTTTGCTATCGGGGTATAGTGTAATAGATTTGGTCAAAAGAGCAATGCCTTCTACGGTATTTTTCTTGTTCACTTTGGCATCAATGCCTTGTAAGAAAAACCGTTTGGCTTGTTCTTTGATTTGGTCTATACTGTCCTCTTCGCAAGCAAAAATAAAATCTTTTACCTCGTCTGTCTGGTAAATTTTTTCAGGCGAAAGTGTCGCAAAAATAATATTTACTTTGGGGGCATCAGGAGTTGCCTTTTGGCAAGCCCAAGTTCCCCACGTTAGTAGGGCAGCAGCCCCGACTACAAAAAGTCTGTGTTTCATATCCGAAAAGCCGAGAATTAACTATACAAGTTACGATTTTTTTTGAGTAATCATACAAAATTAGTGTAATTGTTTAGCCACCAATTTGTATATTCGCCTTTAGGGTAGAGCCTTAAGAACTTATAGAAGAACTAACATTTTTCAAAGAAATGTTAGTTCTAAACACCTTTTGTATAATAGAGTTTATGAATAATTTTTTGCTACAGCCCCACCCAACCCTGCGAAACGTCGCACCGCCCACAGGGAGGGCTAAAAAGGAGTTATTCATAAACTCTAATAATTTATAACATTAAACCACAGGCTTTGTTGTAAAGACTACTTGTTAAAGGTGAATATACAACTACACAAACCATCAACTTTATTCATTCATTCATTTTGATTAAATCCGCAGTTGTTTTTCGGGTATTTTCCCATTCTTTAGCCGTATAAAACACAAAAGCCTTATTGGGTGCGTGTATAGTGATGCCTACAGGTGAAGGCGAGGCTAATAATTTTTGAAAGTGGGCAAAACTCATTTTGGCACTGTATCTGTAGTGCCATTTCTTCTTTTTCTGTTCAATGTAGAGTTTAGCAGGTGTAGCACTCTTAAAAATACTATCTTGTTGGTGTATAAACGACAAGGCTTGAAAGGCAGCTAATACCTCTTTTGAGATAAGTGTAAAATTAATTGTTACGCTGTCCGTTGAGTTTTTCGGTTTGTGCAAGGGATAGGTAAAGTCTATTGATAACTTATTTTGTGAGGCTGATAACTCAATGGGTTGCACAAAAAAAAGTATGCCGTTAGGGATATTGCTGATTTTGACATATTTATTTGAGTTTTGAGCAAAAATGATAGACGGGTAGAGGACACAAGCTAATAAAAAAAGGAAAATGCGTTGTTTCATAAGTAATGTACTATTAGAGTGAATGATAAATAGATGAAGTAATAAAAACAAAAAACCTACTAATTTTTGACTTATCAAATATTAGTAGGTATTTCTTACATTAAAATCATATACTATTCACCGTACACATATACAGTATAAGTAGCATATAAAGACAAAATGTTATTTGCTTCATAATCTACGTGAGATATTTTAGTGATACCTGCACTTTTAGCAGCAGCTTGTATGCTTGCATCACCCATAGAAATGATACCTAAGATAGAGCTTGCTTGTGCTTTACCTACTTTAGCACCCACAGTATTAGATGTAACTGCAAGAGGAGCTTTTACGTTACCAAAAAGACCACCATTTACTGGAGCTGCAACCATAGCACAACCACTTACTAAAGAAGCACAAGCAACGCCTAATGCCAAACTTTTAATTGCGTTTTTCATTGTTAGATGTATTATTAAGGGGAAATAAAAAATACTTTCGTTGCAATGATATAAGAATTTTTGTAAATAACAAAATTTTTTAGTTAATTTATTTTAAAAAAAGGCTACTTGGGAGTAGGTGTTATGAAAATCCAAGTATAAATTAGGCTGCAAAAAAAGATACTTACTTTTCATTTATTATCTCATTCAAATTAGTACATTCGCCTTATTATTATGCAAGCATAGTTTTATTAATTGCTACACTTATTAATCTAAAATCATACAATCATGTATAATCAATCAATGTTAAAAGAAGGCAGTTTGGCAGGTAAAACCATTTTGGTTACAGGTGGTGGCACAGGCTTAGGCAAATCTATGGGCAAATACTTCTTGCAATTAGGAGCAAATTTGGTCATTGCGAGCCGTAAATTTGATGTGTTGGAAGAAACAGCCAAAGAATTAGAATCAGAAACAGGTGGGAAGGTACTACCTTTGCCTTGTGATGTGAGAAACTACGAAGACGTAGAGAAAACTCTCAAAGCTATTTACGACCATTTCGGGCAGTTAGATGTGTTGTTGAACAATGCAGCAGGGAACTTCATTAGCCCTACAGAAAGACTGAATGCCAAAGGTTTTGATACAGTCATAGACATTGTACTCAAAGGTACATACAATTTTACCTTAGCAGCAGGTAAACATTGGATTGCCCAAAAACAAAAAGGCACAATTTTAAATATCGTAACGACTTACGCATGGACAGGTTCTGCGTATGTAGTGCCTTCTGCGTGTGCTAAAGCTGGTGTATTAGCCCTTACAAGGTCTTTGGCGGTAGAGTGGGCGAAGTATGGTATCCGTTCTAATGCCATTGCACCAGGACCGTTTCCAACAAAAGGAGCATGGGACAGATTGTTCCCAGAGGCTTTGAGAGATAAATTAGATGTAAGCAAAAAAGTGCCTTTGCAAAGAGTAGGCGACCACCAAGAGTTAGCCAATTTAGCAGCCTACTTAGTGTCTGATTATAGTTCTTATGTAAACGGCGAAGTAGTAACTATAGACGGTGGCGAATGGTTACAAGGTGCTGGCGAAATGAATTACTTGATGAATGTCATCACAGATGATATGTGGGATATGTTGGAGATGATGATTAGAGGGGCAAAAAGCAAGTAAATAATTCATTTACAATTATTTAACTCTTTTAACTATACTACGTTAGTGTGTATAGTTAAAAGAGTTTTTTTATGCTTTGCCAAAATATAATGCAGTGATGCAGTAGATTTATTTTGAATAAATTTATCTTGCATAGAGTTATCTAAAACTATCCGAACAAATTTTATGTTAAAACACCTTCCCAATGCCCTCACGTCTGGCAACTTAGTATGTGGCTGTTTAGGCATTATCGAATGTTTCAGTGGGCATTTAACTACTGCCTCTTTGTTGATTTTAGTGGCTGCTATCTTTGATTTTTTTGATGGCTTCGTAGCAAGAGCCGTAAAAGCCAATAGTGCTATGGGCAAAGAATTGGACTCTTTGGCAGACTGCGTGAGTTTTGGTGTATTGCCAAGTATCATGATGTATCACCTCATTATACAAGCTATGTCTATCTCAAATGATGTATTTGTGAATAAATACATACCTTATTTGGCACTGATTATGGCGGTATTTTCTGCCCTCCGTTTAGCCAAATTCAATATAGATACTCGGCAGTCAGATTCTTTTATTGGTGTACCCACACCTGCCAATGCGATGTTAATAGCCTCTTTCCCTTGGCTGTTGCAACAAAATTCTGTATTGACACCTTTTTTACAAAATGTTTATGTCTTGATAGCTATTACATTGGTCATGTCGTTTTTGTTGGTGGCAGAGTTGCCTTTGATAGCCTTAAAATTCAAGGATTTTTCGTGGAAAAATAACCAATATACCTACTCTTTGGTTTTTATTTCGTTGTTATTACTCTTAGCACTACAAGTTACCGCCATACCCTTGATAATTTTGGTGTATATTGGTTTGTCTGTAGTGAAAACAATGAGTACGAAAAAAGTAGAGTCTTAAAATTTTTACTAACAAGAATGAACAAATACCAATTACAGCAATTAGTAGCACAAGGCGAAGGGTTACAGCTTGAGTTTAAACGCAAAGCAAACCACCCCGATAAAATTGTGAAAGAAGTTGTTGCTTTTGCCAATACGAAGGGCGGAAAATTATTGATTGGCGTAGATGACGACAAAAGCATTGTAGGCTTGAAATATGCCAACGAAGACGAGTTTGTATTGAAACAAGCTATAGAAAAGCACTGTAAACCTGCCGTACAATACACCATAGAAAGGGTCTTAGTTGCTCCTAATCGTATTGTTTTAGTATTTGATATACAAGCACATACGCAAAAACCTGTTTTTGTAATTTATAATTTTGAAAGGCAGACGGGGGTGGCATATATTCGAGTGGCAGACCAAAGCCTACAAGCCAGCCGAGAAATGAGGCAGATTTTACAAGGAATTTCAGAGGAAAGGATTATTGCCTTCACGTATTCTGCCAAAGAACAAGCCTTATTGCGTTATTTGGCACAACACCCACAAATAGACGTACAAACGTATGCACAAATAGCACAGTTATCTATGAAAGAGGCTGCGATGGTGTTGGTAGATTTGACTATTGCGAAGGTGCTAACCGTACAGCCCGAAGCCATGAAAGATTGGTTCATGATGAATAAGACGAATCTATAAAACAAAAAACCATGCAATCAATCATGGTTTTTTGTTAAAATAATTTGAATTAGAATTTAACTTGTGTGTCAGACATTCTACGCATTCTTAAATTTTTGATACTTGTAGAAAGCCACAACAAATCACTGTCAGCTTTTTGTATAGACCAATTACCGGGGAAATCTGGTGCTGAATCGGGGCTATCTAAGATAAACCCTACATAACCGCCATCTCTGCTCATGTCCCACTTGCCTGTATAATATTCACCTTTACGGCTAATAGTCAAAGTTCCATCTGCATTAATCCAAACGGCTGCGTCTTTTACAGGTTCTCTATAACCTTTCTCTCCTGTGATAGCAATTTCATAAACTTGCCATGCACCAACAATATAAGCCTTGTCTGTACTTGTAACAGGTGTTGGTAAAATATCATCACCTACTTCAAAGCAAGAAGAAAGAGCTGCCATGAATACAAAGAGTAGTAGGGATAGGTGTTTTGCGTATTTCATTGTACTTTTAGGTTTTAATAAGTGAAACATTAATTTATGTTAAAGCTAATCAAAAAAAACAATAAATTCCAAATAATTTGCTTGCAATTTTAGCATTTAGCGTAATCAAAAATGTTAAAATCTAATTTTTACTACATAATTCTACTATATGAATGTTCTTTTATTGAACTATAATTATTACCCTTATGCGTGGGGAGGTTCGGAGGTATATGTGCATAATTGGGCTAAATTTCTTGTTAGTCAAGGACATAGTGTTACGGTGTTGGCTGCCGTACCTATAGAAAAACAAACAAATATTGTTTTTAAAGATAATATCTTACAAGTGTGCTTTTATGACTATGAAGGTATAAAAGTTTTGGGGGCAAGTCTGTTAAATGAAACAACAGACGAGATTTATGGCAAATATAATCCGTCTTGGGTACGGTCTTGGCAGCATTTTTTTAGCCAAATTATACCACACCAAAACTTTGATTGGGTACATTACAACGGTTATACAGGGCTTATCAGTACGGCATTGGCAGAGGGTTTACAAGCAGCACAACAACAAGCTCAACTGCCAACAGCCAAAGTCATAGCAAGTTATCACACGCCTATAAGCTGTCCTAATGGCAAACTTTTATTTCAAAAAACTACGGCTTGCAGTATTACACCTACGGCAACAACCTGCACAAGTTGTGTAGTCAATAACTTATATAACGTACCTCGTTTTTTAGGTGCTATTTGGTCAAATTTGCCTACGTTGGCTTACCCAAAATTGCCTACGCCATTGAAAATGAAGTTTTTTGTAGAAAAGTCCCTACTGTCTTTTCACAGGCTCAATGCTTTGACACAGCACTGGTTGGTGATGTCCGAAGAAATTAGCCAAACGATACAACGTATGGGTGTGGACAAGCAAAAAATAAGTATGGTGAGGCATGGTATTCACCCCGATTTTATTCCCAAAAAAACTATTCAAAAACCAAGCAACAAAATCACTTTTGCCTACATGGGCAGATTTGAAACTATTAAAGGGGTGCATACTTTACTACAAGCATGGTTGGGCTTAGCCAAAAATGCTAACAATTTGCCTGTAGAATTATTGATGATAGGCGAATTGCAAAGCCAAAATACTGTAATTCAAGAATGGTTAAATAAGGCACAAGCCGATAAAAGCATACGTTTTTTAGGCAACCAAAAAAGAGAAAAAATTATTGAAATTTTAGAAGAAGTACACTGTGTCATCATTCCTTCGGAGTGGGTAGAAATAGGTCCCTTAGTGCTACATGAAGCCATTGCATCTGGGGCAAATATTATTGCGAGTGATATAGGTGGCACAAAAGAATTAGCTAACTACTACGGCGAAGGTTGTACGACTTTTGCACAAGGCAAGGTAGCAGACTTACAAAATAAAATTCGTAATTTTGTGTATAAAGCTATTACCCCGAAGGTACAAACACAAACGGAACATTACGAAAAAATTTACCAAATCATTACGACCCAACTATGACCCCATTAGCCACCGAAAAAACAGGAGAAGGTAGCCTCATTGTTGTAAAAATGGAAGACTTGTTGAATTGGGCAAGGTTATCATCTTTGTGGCCTATGAGTTTTGGTTTGGCGTGCTGTGCTATAGAAAAGATGGCGACTTTTGCTCCGCATTACGACTTAGACAGGTTGGGCATTTTTCCACGCAATTCGCCTCGTCAGGCAGATGTCATGATTATTTCGGGTACTGTTACTTTCAAAATGGCAGACAGGGTACGGCGTTTGTACGAACAAATGCCCGCACCTAAATACGTAATTTCTATGGGTAGTTGTGCCAACTGTGGAGGTCCTTATTGGGAACATGGTTATCATGTGGTAAAAGGTGTGGATAGAATTATTCCCGTTGATGTATATGTAGCAGGTTGTCCGCCTCGCCCCGAAGCCTTGATAGGTGGATTTTTGAAATTGCAAGAAAAAATAAGACAAGAAGCAGCTACAATGCCGAAATTTTTTATATAAAAGTAAATTTTAAAATATTTTTTTTGTTAGAGATATTTTAAAATTTACTTTTGTTATCATAATTGTTACCTTTGAACAACAATCATGACGTACACCTCTAAAACTACCCTAAATTCTACAATTATTTTACTAAAATTACCCAATAATGTTAGACAAAGATTTACTGAAAAACTCTCAACGCAGAGGCAATACGGTTTCGTTCAAAGATGCCTTTGATGAGATGCTGAAGACCTTGAATTTACGGAAAAAATACAAAGAACAAAGTGTGATGAGCTATTGGCGAAATATGATGGGAGAGGCGATAACGGAACGGACATTGCGAGTGTTTATCAAAGAAAGGGTTTTATATGTAGAACTATCTTCCGCACCTTTGAAACAAGAACTAAGTTTGACAAAAAAAATGCTTATTGTGCAGTTGAACCAAGCCATAGGCGAAAAGGTCATAGATGATGTAGTCTTTATGTAGTGCTGAAGTAATCAATATTTAAACACAAATCTCTATGTATTCTCTTTCTTTTCGCCCTTATGCCTTACACTTCAAGTTTGAGGCTGGTACATCAAGAGGTGTAATGACACAACACCATGTTTTTTTCTTGCAACTACACGCCCAAAATGTTTTGGTAGGGCAAGGCGAAGTAGCCCCACTGCCCAAATTGAGCAAAGATGCCACTATTTTGTATGAACAGTTATTGACACAGATTTGCCAATATTTTAACCAAAGCAACACTAATTTGGCACAATATGACAATGTGTATGCGTGGATAGACAGCTTGTTACAACCTACCAACTATACGGCAGCAGATGTGCCAGCCTTAGTTTTTGCGTTGGAAATGCTGTGGTTGGGGTGGAAAAATGGTGCAGTTGATAAATTGTATGCCAATGATTTTTATGAAAAAAATACGCCTTTGCCTATTAACGGTTTGGTGTGGATGGGCAGCAAAGAGCAAATGCAAGCACAAATACGGCAAAAATTAGCAGACGGCTACCGTTGTATTAAACTCAAAATAGGAGCTATTCATTTTGAGGACGAATTGGCTCTATTAGAAAGTATTAGAAAAGAGTTTGACCCGAACAGAATTGTGCTACGAGTAGATGCCAACGGTGCATTTAGCCCTGCGGAAGCCCCCAAAAAGCTACAACAATTAGCCAGTTTAGGTATTCATTCCATAGAACAACCCATTCAACAAGGGCAGTGGCAAGCCATGAAAGATTTGTGTGCTACTACGCCTATTCCTATTGCCTTAGACGAGGAATTGATTGGTATTCAGGGGATTGAAAACAAAGAAAAATTATTGGAGCAAATTCGCCCTCAATTTATTATCCTTAAACCTATGTTGCTTGGTGGTTTTCGGTCTTGTGAGGAATGGATAGCTATAGCCGAAAAAATGAAGATAGGTTGGTGGCTTACATCTGCCTTAGAGTCTAATATTGGGCTCAATGCCATTTGCCAATATACAGCCCAAAAGATTTTAGGCACAAAATGGCAAGATTTTCCGCAAGGTTTAGGTACGGGGCAGTTGTATGAAAATAATATTCCTTCGCCTTTGGTGCTTAGTAAAGGTTTCATTCATAGGCAGATGTAATAAAATATAGTATAATAGCTATATAGTTGAATTTTTATATTTTAGCCATCAAACAAATCATTTTAAAACGTATTAAAATCTTACATCTTTTTTTAAGTCTATTCTAATGTTGTAAACAATGCACTTCCGAAGGAAATTTCTACTTTTGTGTCAGAGATTTTTTCATTTTTTGATAGTACAGACTCTTTAACTGTATCTTACAAGGCATTTTTTAGCGTTGGTAAAGCAATTTACCAACGCCTTTTTTATTTTGTAGGCTTCTCTTTTGATTTTCTGCATAACTACTTACCGTAAATTTTACGAAAATAAGCATTACGAAAATTATCTACTTTAATTTAAAGTTCGTAGATTAGTGGTAATATTCCCTTATTGTTTTTGCCGTATGCCAGACAAGGAACTTGAAAAAGCCTATAATGCACTGAAAAAATCTTATGAAAGATTACAAGCAGAAAACAGTTATTTGAAACAACAAATAACTTCATTGGCACTGCAAAAGCAAGAAAACTTATCTGCCTTACCAGATGCAGAAAGGAAAGCAAGTACAGAGGCAAACCAAAAAAATGCCATTTTACAAGCCATTCCAGACCATATTTTTATTCTGAATGAAACGGGGGCGTACATAGAACACTACGGCAATACGAATGTAGAGTACCTTACAGAAGACATTATCGGTAAAAGTATCAATGAAATAGACTTGCCAACTTGGTTGGTCGAAAGTCTTTTGACTTGTAACCAATTAGCTTTGCATACAGGCACTATGCAACTACTGCCTTATACATTGCCTACGGTTTACGGCACGAAACACTATGAGGCACGCATCATTAAGTGTGGCGAAGGACTCTTGATGCACTTGATTCGAGATGTAACGATGCGTAGGAAAGCTGAAGAAAGAATTAAGGCTGCCGAACACTATAAAAGGACTTTGCTCCGTTTGATTCCCGATATGATTTTGGTTATTAACGAGTACGGCTATTTTGTAGATGTAAGGGGGAACTATAAATCTTATCCTTTATTATCCTATGAAATTGGTATGCACATAACAGCTGCCAATTTGCCCGAAGATATTTTACAAAAGTGGCTCTTAGATAACCAACAAGCACTACTTACCAACAAAACACAAATAGGGGAGTATTCTATAGTGGTAGGGCGTGAGGTGTACTACTATGAAACGCAAACGGTGCGTTATCGCAAGGATTTGGTACTGAAAATAGTACGAGATATAAGCAACCGCAAGAGGGCAGAAGAACAATTTAAGGCAGAAGCAAATCGCCGTCATAGTATTTTGAGGGCTATCCCTGATATTTTGTTTTTGATGAATGACAAAGGCGACTATTTGGACTACAAAGGCGGAAGTGGGGAGATTTTGATGAATCCCAATCAGGTGGTAGGTACAAATATCAAAAATTCGCAGATGCCCAAATCAATTATCAACCAGATATTAGCAACGAACCAGCAAGCCCTACTAACAGGAAATTTGCAACTATCAGAATATAGCTTGACAATAGAAGGCGAAGAAAGACATTATGAGTCCAGAACCATTATGTATGCCCCACAACAGGTTTTGCGAATTGTAAGAGATATTACCGAACAAAAGAAAGTGTTGCAGGAAAATTTACAGTTGATAGTAGAACTGCAAATGCTGAATGAGGAGTTGGCAACAAGCAGCGAGGAAATTAGACAGACTTTAGACAATACCGTTGCCTTGAATGAAAACATTGCAAAAAGAGAATTGTATTACAAGGCTTTATTGGAGGTTTCGCCAGATATTTTGTTGTGTGTCAATGAAAAAAGGCAGATAGAATTTATGCACGTACCAGACACACACTTAGCCGAAGGAGCAGAAATTGAAGATTTTTTAGGCAAAGACTTTTTGGATATGGAGATAGACCCTGAGGTGCGGGAAAAAGCCTTAAAAGCATTTGACTATGTATTAGGGACAGGGCGTAGAACTTCTTACGAGGCGGTAGTACAGCACCCTACTTTGGGGCAACGGTACTATGATTCTTATTATGCCCCGATTGTGGCAAGTGGAGAAGTAATTTCTATTTATATTTTGGTCAAAGACATTACAACTACGAAAGAAAGTGAGGAAAAACTCCGCAATATCAACAAAGACCTCATTCGCCAAAATAACCAATTAGCACACTATAGTTATGTTGTTTCGCATAATTTAAGGTCGCCTGTGGCTTCTATCATGGGGCTTATCAATTTATTGAGCATAGCAGACCATTCGACAGACGAACAACATGAATTACTGGCTATGTTAGGTACGTCTGCCCAACGCCTCGACGAGGTGGTGAAGGATTTGAACTATATTTTGTCTGAAACGCAGATTGTAGAAGAAAATAAAGAAACGGTGTATTTTGATGTAGAAATAAAGAAGGTGATTGAACAAATGCACCCACAAATTAAAAAATGTGAGGCAGAAATACACTATGATTTTAGTCATGCCACTACGATTACGGCAAGCAAGGCATTTATTAATAATGTTTTTCTGAATGTAATCACTAATTCCTTGAAATTCCGCCGTTCCAATATCATCACGCAAATAGGGGTGAGTACAGCCATTATAGATAATTATGTCTGCCTGACCATCAGGGACAACGGCACAGGTATAGACCTTACTACACAAGCCGAAAATGTTTTTAAACTCTACAAAAGATTTCACCCCAACATAGAGGGCAAAGGAATAGGGCTGTATATTCTCAAAACGCAAGTGGAAATACAAGGCGGAAAAGTAGAAATAGAAAGTGAGGTAGATGTAGGCACTACACTGAATATTTACTTTTTGAAAGAAAGCTAACCGTCGTGTGGGCTTCAGCCCACACGACAGACACTACACAACTTATGTTAATTAAAAGTATGTCTGATGATTGATTAAATAACCTATGAAAAAATTTTTTCGTTACCTATTGGTACTTTGTATCCTCTTTTCTTTGGCAATCACACTTTTTATGCAGCAAAAAATTTTTGGTAAAAACCCCACAGGGGCAGATTTAGAACGGATTTCTGCCTCACCTAATTATCGCAACGGTGAGTTTCAAAACATCTTGCCTACGGCAGTACAACCCGAAGACGTATCTTTTTGGACAATTCTTAAAGGCTTTTACAACAAACCACAGACCGTAACACCGCCTACGCCCTTGCCAACAGTACGCACAGACTTGAAGGCATTGGCACAAAACACCACCGAAGCCCCACAAGTCGTTTGGTTTGGGCATTCGTCTTATTTTATCAGCTACAAAGGCATCAATATTTTGATAGACCCTGTTTTGAGTGCTTACGCCTCGCCAATTTCTTGGTTCGGAAAAGCCTTTGACGGCACAAGTGTTTACAAAGTTGAGGATTTCCCGCCTATAGATATTTTGGTGCTTACTCACGACCACTACGACCATTTGGATTACGAAACTCTATTACAACTGCACCCTACAGTCAAAAAAATTTACACACCTTTGGGCGTAGGTTCACATCTAAAATACTGGGGAGTAGCAGCTGATAAAATTACGGAAATGGATTGGTGGGAAAGTAAAACGCACAACGACAGTATTCAGCTAACGGCTGTGCCTTCTCGCCATTTTTCGGGGAGAGGTATTTTGCGTGCTAAAACCCTTTGGGCTGCCTTTGCCCTGCAACTATATGATTATCAACTGTTTTTGGGTGGAGATTCTGGCTATGACGAAGGCACTTTTCAAAAAATAGGCGAAAAATTTGGCAGTTTTGACCTTGCTTTTTTAGAATGTGGACAGTACAATGACTCTTGGCGGTACATTCACTTTGCCCCCGAACAGACATTGCAAGCAGCCCAAGCCATTCGTGCAAAAGTTTTATTGCCTGTGCATTGGGGCAAATTTGCCTTAGCCTACCACGAATGGAATGAACCTATCCTCCGTATTGCACAAGCAGCCCAACAAGCTAATTTTCCTCTCACCACGCCCAAAATAGGAGAGGTGGTAGTGATTGGAAAAAACTATCCGAATAGTGTTTGGTGGTAAATGCTAAAAAAATAAGCCTTTATTCACCAATCTTTCCAAAAAACAATATTTTTGTTTATCAACTAAAGACACAATGGAAATTTTTTCAAATAGAATAGATTTATCTTCTTTACAAAATACCATAGAGGAGATACGCCGCGAAGTAGCAAAGGTAATCGTAGGACAAAACCAAATGGTTGATTTGCTAATTGCAGCTATTTTGGCAGATGGGCATGTGCTGATAGAAGGCGTACCGGGAGTAGCTAAAACATTGACAGCCAAGATTTTATCAAGAGTCTTAGACGTTAATTTTTCACGTATTCAATTTACGCCCGATTTGATGCCGTCTGATGTCTTGGGAACTTCTGTATTTAACCTCAAAACTTCTGAATTTCAGTTCAAAAAGGGTCCCATCTTTTCCAATTTGGTTTTGATAGATGAAATAAATAGGTCGCCTGCCAAAACACAAGCAGCTTTGTTTGAGGTCATGGAGGAAAGACAAATCACAATGGACGGTACGCAGTATGCCCTGCCACCGCCTTTCATGGTCGTAGCTACACAAAACCCTGTGGAACACGAAGGCACATACAGACTACCAGAGGCACAATTAGACAGGTTTTTGTTCAAAATAGAGGTAAATTATCCTTCGGCAGAGGAAGAAACGCAGATGTTGTACCGTTTTCACTTGAACAAAACTCTGCAAAGTTTGGACAGCATCAACAAATTGTTGAACACAGAGCAAATTGTGGGCTACAGAAGTTTAGTCAAAGAAATTCATGTAGAACTACATTTGTTACAATACATTGCCCAGCTCGTCAATAAAACTCGTAAACACCCTTCGTTGTTTTTGGGAGCTTCGCCACGTGCTTCTATGGCACTGATGAACAGCAGCAAGGCGTATGCAGCCATGCAAGGCAGAGATTTTGTAACACCAGAAGACATTAAAACCATGTTTTTCCCTGTGCTACGCCACAGAGTCATGCTAACAGCAGAAAAAGAAATGGAGGGAATTAGTGAAAATGATGTATTGCAACAAATCATTAATCAAGTGGAAATTCCAAGATAGTTCAACTATTTACATTCTATTATCACCCCCACAAGGGTTTAAAACCCTTGTGGGGGTGGCTTTTAGAGGTAGCAAGTAGAGTTTATTTAAAAACAACATTTACCAATTATTATCAAAAAACTATGGAAACTACGCAGTGGGTAGAGCAAAATAACCGTTTGTGCAGAACTTTTGTATTCAAAAACTTTGTAGAGGCTTTTGGTTTTATGACCAAAGTAGCCCTAATAGCCGAAACTATGAACCACCACCCCGACTGGACAAATGTCTATAACAAAGTAAGCATTCAACTCAATACGCATGATGCAGGTGGTATTGTAACAGCAAAAGATTGGCAGTTAGCAAAAGCCATAGACCAAGTTTTATAGCTGCAATATTATTTATTGCCAAAATAACAGGCTTGATTGTTGAAGAAATAGAGGCACTACGAAAAGCCAAAGACTAAAAACCCTATCAATTATGTTATCTGTCATCATTTGCTGTTACAATAGTGCCTCCAGACTTCCCGCCACGTTGCAGCACCTACAAGCTCAAGAAGGCATGGAAGGCAAAACATGGGAAGTAATTGTGGTAGATAATGCCTCTAAAGACAACACAAGTATCGTAGCCCAAAACTGTTGGCAAACAAAGCCTGTAGCTCCGTTAATCTTAGTGCATGAACCTGTGGCGGGTTTGGCAAATGCCCGCAAAAAAGGCTTGGCTATTGCCCAATACGAACTCATTTGTTTTGTAGATGATGATAACTTATTGGCAGCCAATTATTTGTCAAAAGTCATAGACATCATGCAGACCTACCCCAATGTGGCAGCTTGTGGAGGCGAAGGCATTGCAGCTTTTGCCCCTGAAACGGTAGTGCCTGCATGGTTTCCTCGTTTTAGCAATGGTTATGCCGTAGGCAAACAAGCCCCCGAAGCCAAAGTTTTGACAGGCGAAAAAGAATTTTTGTATGGGGCAGGTATGGCTATTCGCAAAAAAATATGGGAGGAAATAGAAAACATGGGCTTTGAAAGTATGCTGTTGGGGCGGACAGCCGATAAAATCACGTCTGGCGAGGACTTAGAAATGGGCTATTTGTTTAGGCTCATGGGTTATGATTTGTATTATACACCTGAATTGTCTTTTCAACACCTTATTCCTGCCAATAGATTGACATGGGACTATGTAAAAAAACTCAAAAAAGGTTTTGGCAGTAGTGCCGTTTATCATGGTTTTTACAAAAATCTTTTGACTCCCCACTCTTTTCGTACAACAATACGCAGGGTTTGGTGGTTAGAGTTTTTGCTTGTATTAGCTGTTTTTGGCGCAAAGTTTATCTTGTTTTTTCCTTTTTCAGTCATAGACCAAGAAGGAAATTGGCGAAGTGCCTCATGGCAACATAGTTGGGGCAGGGTGCTTACTTTGTGGCAACTTCGGTATCATTACCATCAGATTCAAGAAAAAGTAAGTATATTGGCAAAGAAATTACAAAAAAACAGTACGAATTTGTCATAAAATAGGGTTGTAACATAGACTTTAGTCTGTGGGAAACTGACTAAAAAGAATTTATACGTACACAGACTAAAGTCTATGCTACAATTTTTAAATTTTCGAGCAGCCTTATTTTAGTACCTTTAATTATTTTACTAACTTCCTAATTACCAATGAGTATGATTATTAAAAAATTTGGTGGTACTTCGGTGGGTTCTGTAGAAAGAATCCAAAAATTAGTCCCCCTTATCCATGACGGACAACGCAAATTAGTCGTTTTGTCTGCCATGTCTGGCACTACAAATGCCTTAGTCGAAATTTCCAGTGCTTTCTATGCCCTCCAAGACGAAAAGGCAACCCAGCTGATTCTCAACTTAGAAAATAAATATAAACAGGTTATCAAGGATTTATATAAACAGGAAACTTATGCAGCAAAAGCTACTAAAGTCATAGACGAATGGTTTGGGTATCTGAAAAGTTTGGCGGGAAATGTCTTTTCCAACCTGCAAGAAAGAGCCGTTTTAGCCATTGGCGAAATTCTTTCTACACACCTTGTTCACTTTTATTTGTTGGAAATTGGAGTGGAAAACGTCTTGTTAGATGCACTTAGTTTTATGAAACTGAACTTGCAAGGTGAGCCAGACATGGAATTTATCTCCAAAGAATTGACGCTGCAAGTAGCTCAATATCCTGATAACCAACTTTTTATTACACAAGGTTACATTTGTAGAAATGCTTTGGGCGAAACTGCCAATTTGCAACGTGGCGGTAGTGATTATACGGCTTCTTTGGTGGGGGCAGCTATCAACGCAAACGAAGTGCAAATTTGGACAGACATAGACGGTATGCACAACAACGACCCTCGTTTTGTGGATAAAACCTACCCTATTCACGAATTATCGTTTGACGAGGCTGCGGAATTAGCTTATTTTGGGGCTAAAATTCTGCACCCTTCTACTATTTTGCCTGCCAAATTGAAGAATATTCCTGTGAGTATTCTCAATACAATGGCTCCCGACCAAAAAGGCACAATGATTACTGCCAAACCTACGCAAGACAATCAAGGAGTAAAAGCTGTAGCTGCCAAAGATGGTATTACGGCTATTCGCATCAAGTCAAGTCGTATGTTGTTGGCGTATGGTTTTTTGAGAAAAGTTTTTGAGGTCTTTGAAAAATACAAAACGCCTATAGACTTGATTACTACGTCTGAAGTAGCTATTTCATTGACTATAGACAATCCTCATGCCTTAGACAATATTGTAAACGAACTCAAAGATTTTTGTTCTGTAGAGGTTGAGCATTTCCAGACTATAGTGTGTGTTGTAGGCAATTTTGCCTTAGACAAAAGTGGTGTAGCTCGCAATGTACTTAGTGCCTTAGAGCATATTCCTATCCGCATGATTTCGTATGGGGGCAGCGAAAATAATATTTCCTTGTTGATAGAGTCCAGCCGAAAAATAGAAGTGTTGAAAGCCTTGAATAAAGGGGTTTTTGGTTTGTAAAAACAACCCCACAAGGGCTTGAAGCCCTTGTGGGGTTTAAAACTCATTGAATTTTGCCATCAATTAGGCTCTATGCCCAAAAATAGCACTACCAATTCGCACCATTGTACTTCCTTCCACAATAGCTACGTCATAATCTCCACTCATACCCATAGAAATATGCTGCCAGCTAATATTAGGAGCTGTAAATTGGGCTTTTACTTCCTCAAAAATG
>CANGYA010000029.1 GCA_947457925.1 Cytophagales bacterium
AATGGTTTAAATCCACTATTTTCTATACTTTCTCCAATTTGCTCAAAACCTCTCCATCTTTCACTGCCATAAGTATAACGAGGGTTGATTGCTTTGCCAAAACTTAAAAGTCCATCAAAATCCACACAGGCAAAATTCACTTCATCACTTTTGCCATTAAAAACATCTTGCGTCAAATCAATATTAAGATTATTCATAAATTTTTTGTAGATTATTTTCGTAAATTTACAAAAATAATTGTGAAGTTGGATGGCAGAGAAAAAAATTATTACCGTAGAAATAAACGGAGAACCCGCCTTAAATTCTCTTGCTGCACTGCAGCAAAAAGCTGGGCAAATTAAAAAAGCCCTACAAAATCTCAATCCTGAAACGGACATGGATAAAATCGAGGCAATTCGCAAAGAGTACGAAGCCGTAGAAAAACAGATAGAAAATGTCAAACAAATAACAGGGCTTACCACTACCGAAATGAAAAAGATAGAAGCTGCTGCAAATAGTTTTGATGTTGTCAATAAAAAAGTGCAAGAACTCCGTAAACAGCTAAATGCTTTATCACCTGAATCAGAGGAATTTAAGCAAAAGATGCTTGAATTGAAAGAAGCTGAAAGCCAGCTGGAAGGCATCAAAAAACAGCTTAACGGCATAGAGCAAGCAACGCAAGAAACAACAAAACAAACGTCAAAGTTTTCCGATACCCTATCGCAGCTGACGAAGGCTACTTTTTGGCTTTACATTGCCCAACTTATCTACGAATGGGGCAAAGCATTTTTAGGTGTTGCCGTAGATGTCAAGAACCTACGAGCCGAAATAGGCTTGCTCACAGATACCACAGGCAAAGAGTTAGACAATTTGGCTATACGTACACAAGCTATCTCAAAAACCTTTGGCGTAGAAACCAAAGATTTGACCATAGCAGCCAATAACTACGCCAAACAGATGGGCATTTCCTTTAAAGAGGCTTTTGACTTAATGGAAAAAGGTTTTGTAAACGGAGCTAATGCCAATGGAGAATTTTTAGACAAACTCAAAGAATACCCTATACAGTTTAAAGAAGCTGAGATAAGCCAAGAGACATTTATCAAAGCTGCCACTATGGAGGTAAAAAATGGCATCTATTCAGATAAATTTTTGGATAGTATTAAAGAAGTTGGTTTGTCTTTGCGTGAAATGACCAAAGCCCAACAGGATGCCTTGACTAATGCCTTTGGCGGTGATTTTACCCAAAAACTTTTAACAGACATCAACACTGGAACAATTACCACAGAGCAAGCATTTAAACGAATAATGACTGAATCCGATAAAACAGGGTTATCAGTTCAACAAATGCAAACATTAACCGCAGATGTGTTCAAAGGAGCTGGCGAAGACGTTGGCGGGGCTGCAAAAGTTTGGGAAGTATATAAAGACGTGGTAGCAAGTAGCCTTGAACCGCAGAACGAATACGCCAAAAAACAAAGGGAAATTTTAGAAAGTGAAAAAGAAGTAGCAGCAGCCCAAAATGAATTTGCCAAAGTGTTAGAGCAAAATACTGGCGGTTATCAATTATTAGTCAATAAAGGCTTAGTAATAGCTACTAAGGCATTTACTATGCTTTTTGAAAAAGTAAGTTCAGGAGCCGAAATATTCTTTAATTTCATAGACGATTTAGGGGACTTAGGCAAAGAAATGGGGCTAATTTCAGACGAAACGGACTTAGCTACTACGGCTATCAATGCCCTATCTTTTGTCATTGATATATTACTAATGCCACTACGGGCTATCATAGTGGTAGCTAATACTTTTGTCAAAGCATGGACATTTATTACTACTGCCGTAAATGCTTTCATTGCTACGTCGCCCCGCTTACAGGCTTTTTTTGATACCATAGGCGAATATTTAACGAGTATAGGCGAAGGACTAAGCACTGTAGCCGAAAGTTTCGGAAAAGCTTTTGCTATGATAGGTTTACTGCCTGAAAAAAAGACTATAGAGGTTGAAACTAAAACCACTACAAACGGCAAAACACCTGAACAAATAAAAGCCGAGGAGGAAGAAAAAGCAAGGCTACAAAAAGAAGCTGCCGAAAGGCAAAAACTTTTGACAGAAGAAAACAAAAAAGCTGCGGAGCAAGCCTTAAAAGATGCCCAAAAGTTAGCAGAACAAAAGTTGAAAGATGCTCAAAAGGCGTATGAGATTGAACAAAAATTGCGTTTGGACAGCATCACAGATGCTACCGAAAAAGCCAAAGAAGAGGCACGCATACAAGCCGAAAAACAAGATTTGGAAATTCAACAGCTCCAAATTTCGGAAGAGAAAAAAGCTGCATTGCGGTTACAAGTTAGCAAGAATTTAAATACTCAAATTGCAAAAATAGAAACCGATTCAGCAAAGGTACTTGAAGAAAAAATAAAAGAGTTAGAAGAAAAACTCCAACAAGCAACCGCCGAGTACAACAAAACTACGCAAGATTTAGCTAACAAAAATGCTTTGGGGCAGGCACAGGGCAATGTAACGGCTGCCGAAATGTCTAATGACCCTCAAAAAATATTTGAGGCGAAAATGGCGTTGTTAGCCCAACAACAAGCTATTGAGTTGCAAAATTTAGAATTAACAGAAGGCGAAAAATTTGCTATTGAGCAAAAATACGCCCAACAAAAAATGGATTTAGCCCAAATGACTGCGGAGGCTAAACAAGCCTTAATTGATAAGGAAATAAATGCGGTTGAAACTGGTGTTACAGCCTTTGGCGAGGCAATGGGCAAACAAACTGAAATAGGTAGGGCAGCTTTGCAAACTGCTAAAGCCTTAAATGCTGCACAGGTAACTATGTCAAGTATCGTAGAAGTCCAAAAGATTTGGGAAAACGCTAACGCCAATCCCCTAAATGCAATCATACCGGGCTGGGGTTTTATCTACGCTACGGCTGCTACTGCTGCTGCCATTGGACGGAGCATGAAAGCCATTGCAGACATCAACTCTACGAAGTACGCAGACGGAGGACTTTTAAAAGGTCCTAGTCATGATTTTGGCGGTGTAAAAATCAATGTAGGCGGGAGGCGTATGGTAGAAGCTGAAGGCGGAGAAATGATAGTAAACAAAAGAGCCACTGCCAACAATTTGCAAGCTGCATGGGCTTTAAACAAATTTGGGGCAAATACGAAATTTGACTTAGTACCAAGATTTGCTGAAGGCGGTTTGTTGCCAAATACTACCCCAAGAATGCCAATGAGTGCTATTCAAAACCAAAACTTTGACAATTCGCCTATGAATAACATCATGCAAGAAGGATTCATGCTCATTGCCAACAAATTAGACCAATATGACGGCAAGCCTGTATATGTGCTTTACACAGACATTGAATCGGCTGGTAGCAAGATAGCACAGGTACGCACAGACTAAGTCTGTGCGTTTAAATAAAAAAACACCCAATTAAAGTAGGTTAATTGGGTGTTTTTTTCACTTATTTTCGGCGCGAATGGGTAGCTAAGTTCCTTTCAACTCCCTACCAAGTTTATTACAAATTACCTATAGAATAATTTGGCTTATACGACTACTCCACTCTTTTCAAGGGTATCAAAGATTTAAGCAAATATACATTAATATTTAAATTTTACACAAATTTTAACTCTTTTTTTAGTCCTCTTGCAATGAGTAATAGGCTATCTAATGTTGGGTTGCTGTTGCCATTTTCAATTAAACTAATTTGCGACTTTGTTAAATCTAAGTCTTTTTGTTTCATTTTACCTGTTTTTCTCACTGTTTCCAAATGCTTGCCGAATTTCTCTCTTAGTTTAGCCAATGTAGTCCAATACCTGCCCACAGCTTTTTTGCCTTCAGCGTTACCACTTCTATAGTCCATTTTTATAGAAACAACGCACGAAAGACTACCATACTTAGAAAAAATGTCTTTGTTAGCTTTTTCCAAAAAACGACTCATATTAGCTTTTAGCCAATGCTCAAAGCCCTCACAATCTTTGTAAGGTAAATAAGATGACTTTATTTTATCTTCTATATACTCATAGGGGCAATCCCTAAGAGCATCAGCATCAAATATGCTATATAATTTAGCCATAGTAGAAGAAGATACACTACTATCACAATTTTCTAACCATGCAGAATACTCTATTTCTGATGCGATAATCGCAAATCTTTTTATTTCTTGATTCATTTCTGTAAGTGTTTAAGTACACTACAAAGGTAGTAAAAGTTTTCATATATAAAAACTTTTACTACCTTTTTTTTGTAAAAAGTTTTCACAAAAGAAAACTAAAACACACTTAACAACTCCACTTCGGAAGGCTTAATGCCTTTACTACCCAACCCTACTCTTAGTTTTTTAATCAAATAAGTTTGGTTATCTATTCGTATCTTTTTATCTAAACGCAAGTTAGCCAACTGCACAACGTCCAAGTACAAAAACCTTTTGACTACCTGCGTACTTTGCAAGAAGGTAAACCACTTTTGCCAATACTCCGAATACAAGCCTTTTTGTGTTACCTCCTTGCCGTCTATTTTTGTGGTAACATCACCCCAAGACAAGACTACTTCATCAGTCGCATTTACCGTTACGGGCTTGCCATCTACAAACCCTTTGTAAAAAGACAATCCACTAAACGGAGTCCATTGATTCCAAATCCAATCTATTGTACCTACGGGAACATCTGAATAACCGTAGCTTAGCGTAATTTGGTCTTGCTGGGGTACATTACCCCACAAACCTACAAATACACTCTCTTGTTTTGTTGCATTATAACTACCGCCACTTTCGGAATAAATAGGACTGGGCATAGTCAAATTTGCCCCAATATTTCGCTTAGCAGGTGCTATCTTTAATTCACGATAAAACCTTTCGTTTTGTGTAGAGAATTTTTTGTAGTTGCTGTTTACACTAGGTTTTGCCATTTTGAACAAAAAACCATCTTTTTGCTCAGGATATACCTCAATCGTGTAATCTTTGGCAGTATCACTTAACCGAATTTCTTGCAATGAATTATCTGATAACACATCAACAGCACTGCGTATAACCAATTCCCTTTTGGCAAAATCAAAATAAATATACAAGCAAAACAGCTTTTGCAAAGCTTCCAAAAATTCTGCAAATGTCATGTTTGGGCATTTATGAGCAAAGAAAAATAATTGTTCATGGTACGTCCTACTACTAAAAAAACCTTCAGTTATATTGCTATGATTGTTGATAATCAACAAATTAGCAAATTTATTTTGGGTAAAAAAGTCCGTATTTAATGCAAAGTTGTTGTAATCACAAATACGCTGTAAACCTGGTAATAACTTCAGCTGCGGACTAACTACACTGGCATTATCGTCTATCGAGTATTCGCCTTCTTCATGCCTGTTTAACCCATGTGGATAATCACTGTCTTGTTTGGGTAGCAATATAATTTCAGGATACAAATAATCGTAGTCATCAGGGTTACTCATTACCTCATCAATAAAGGCTTTGCCCTGTGCGTCCAAAAAAGCAAAGTGAGCATTGCTGTAGCTTGCATACCTGAACCATAAACTATATTGGTTATCGTTGTTTTTGACATCATAATAGTTTACAAATGGATATGCCCAAAATTCTTTGGTAGCATCTACTCTGGTTAAGACTAAATAAGAACTTACCAAAGGTAACAAGCCCGCAGTAACAGTTGCCGTGCAATTCGTTACCGCCGTAGCTGCATTGATGACAGTAGCTAAGGCATTTAATACATCTGGAATTGTACCATTAATTAGCCCACTTTCATAAATCTTTCCGTTAATCACACAGGCAGACCCTTTGATAACAGGCATTGCTACAGCTTGATTTCCGTGAAGCCGCATACCAATAGTTTGTGTACTATTGGTAACTTGTTGAAATTTGTAGCCCAAAAATAAATCAGGCATCTTGGTATCAAAAATCCAAGCCTCTCTCCTATTGACTGAAAAATTGATTTCTATGAAATCTGTACCCGCAGACCGAATGATTACTTCGCCTGCAAATAAGGGTACACCCGCATACACTAACGTATATTTTGGGCGTATCCATGGCGAAACTTTTAGATAGTTTGGAAAATATAAATCTACCTCATTTTTTGGTGTACGAGGTATTTTAAAAGGATAGGTGTAAGTTTTGCCTAAATCACCAATGGTAGAAAACAACGGGTTATTGTACTCCAATGTTATACTGGAGTCTGGGTACAAGTCCAAAGACTTTTGAGGGTCATTATCTTTCCAAAGTGCTATCATGTTGTAACTATTCCAGCTTTAAAGTTCATAGCATCGATAGGGTCAGTAAAAATTTGACTACCTTCTATTGCTGCCAATGTAGCCAAATTTTCAAGCGTAAACCCTTCATAGCATAACTGCCAATATCCAACAAATTCAGGGATAAACTCCCCTTTGGCATTTTTTACCGTAGTTGTACCCACAGTAACCGCCACAGGGACGACAATTTTTAAGCTTTCATGCTCCGTTTGCAGGGTTGCAATAACGGTTGCATTGTCAGCTGTATATGGTAAATAAACGTAATGCTGCATCTTATTTTTTAATAGTATAAACGGTAATCAGGCGTTATTTGGTTTACTATAGTAGCGGTACAGTTGCCCATTAAATCTGGAATTACAAGCCCACTACTTGGCGTTTGATTATTAATGTTTAAATCGACTAACCTATAATCTTTAATGATAGCAGGGTACTTACTACGGTCAAATCTTGCATGGTAGAAATCCAAAATATCTTTTGGGTTGTTTACGAAAGTATTCGCAAACAAAAATTGCCCTAAATCTACTCTCATAAAAGATTGTGATACAGGCAAGCCAGCACTAGCCTGAGCCAACGTAACTAATGATGTATCAAAGGAAGTCGCAGTGTGGTTATTCCAAAAATTAAAAAAAGCATTTACTTTGCTTAATTTTTGACCATTGATGTATAACTCGAGTAGTTTACCAGCACTTTTAAATGTATATACATACTGCATAAGCCCTGTTAAATTAGTGGATTGATAAAGGTCAGCGGATAGATAATTGTTACTCGAATTAGTAATAAACGTGCCTGCATCTGTCGTCAAGCAATACCCAGGACTTAGCCAGATACATTTACGCAATGGACGATTATCATTTATGTTAGCAGCTCCTTCCGTAAGCCAAAAGAGTGCATTGTAGAAAGGGTGATAATAATTTTTTATGGTAAACGCCATCGTCCAATCTTTGGCATGATTGAGCCAATAGCCCCACAACTGCCCAGCTACATTTGTTCCTAAATCAACATAATTACTCACCCCATCAAGAAACAAAAACCTATCAGTAGGTTTTATGCCCCAATAAGGGCTATTCTCCTCCGCTGTATGCAATAAGTCTTGTTTCATACTATAGATAGTTGTAAGTTATGGTAAAACCTCTGGTAGCATTGTCATTACGTCTAACAATGAGTTGTAATTCAAATTCGGTAGCGGAGGGCAAAGCAGCTAAAGTAGCTAATGTAGCTGGTAGAGTATCTCCGTCAATATCACCCCAAACAAGCCCCGCATTTGTACGAACCTTAAAAGAAACATTTTGGGCTATGATAGGGTAAACATCATAGCTTACTAAGTCTATTTTTCGTTCAAAATAAATAGTAGTGTCTATTTGATTATCATTGTAGGTATATACCAAATTATTTGGCGTAGCTGCAATACCTACTTCCTCAAATTCAAACCTAAATGCTATATCTGTAACACCATTTAGGTACTGTGGTATAAACTGCACTTTGTACGTACCGCCACCATTAACAACCAAATCAACGTATTCGTTATAGTCTAGTAAAGGTAACGAGTCCCAATCAGGTACAGCAGCCTCGCTGTACTTGTAACCAAAATCTGCGACTTGACCAGCAAAATATTTGAGGTCAAAAGCTGTAATCTTTTTATTTAACTCTAATACAGGGTAGTTTTCGCCCCTTGCATACAAAGAGTAACTTTCAATATAAGTAGGTTCAGCAGGTGGTACAGGCAATCCATCGGCAGGGCGAAGTATGTCTTTAGTATATAAATCAACGTCATACGCATCACGATAATCGAAAATATAGCCTAAAAGCTCATTATCTTTTTCGTAATACATAGCTGTTAAACTATCAATAATGATAGGTATATACTTACCGTCCCGTATTTCCCAAACTTGTGGGCTAATAGCTGTGTCTTGTAAAGATTCCGAAAAATCTTTGGGCAGCCAGCCCGTAGCAGCTTTCTTTTTGCGTGTACCTTGCCTTTCGGTTACAAAAAACTGCCCATCTCTTACTCGGTAGTTTTTGCCATATAACCTATTGCCTACAGTTTTTTTGCTGTCAATAGTTTCTTGCAAAGCTGCATTTGTATAGAAAGTTTCATAGCCTCCCAAAGAGTTGTAAAAAAGAAATACTCTTTTTTCCAAACAAGGCTGGTCAGACAATACAAAGCTAAAAGGCTCGGAAATACGATAAGTTGCATCACCCGCCTTAGTTACCCAAACACGATACTTATACACAGTTTTGCCTGCATCTGCATTGGCAGCTATGTTCAATTTTTCATAGCTAACAGGTATCACGCAAGTTTTTCCGTTGGTTGCATGATTGGTGAATGCTGTAAAATCACTATCCGTACCATCTGTATAGTACAGGCGTACACGCACATCTATTGCGGTTACCGTAACATAAGTATTATAGAAATACAAATACTCTGGTATGTCTATACTACTTGGTTTGTCATCTGCTTGCGAACTAAAAAATTTACGATTGACAAAAAGCCATTCATATTGCTTTTGGTAAGTAAAATCGTCATAATCTAACCCTGCGTCAATAGCCTTAAAACTTCTATTTAAAGTAGAAGTAAGCACACCATTCGTGTATTCTTTAAAACGAACCGTAAAGCTATACGGTTGGTCTGTGTTTCTAATAGCACTTTGATTGAACGTAGGTAATTGATTGTCTTTATCAAATATATCTTTAGTCATCAAAGCCTTAATAGCTCCGTCCAACTCTATATACAATTTGCCCGCAGAACTGGGAGTAATTGGCACAGAAAAATTAGCTGTGCCACTGCCATTCATAAAAAGTTCTGCCAACACATAATACCTCTGGGCAGTTTGCCAAGAGGTATCAGCATTGCATTCAAACCAAATTTTGTTTGATGCCCAGCCTATCTTAGAAGTGGAAAGAGAGCTATTAAGACTTGAAAGCATGAAGTTTTTATTGATAAATAATACAATACAATACGCCCAAATACGGGTGTGTATGTGGCTGCCCAGCCCCCGTATTTCCTATAGATTCCTCACCAAAAGCCTCTTTGAAAACTAAGCTATTAGAGATATTCCCTTCTCCTCCTTGACCCATTGCAGATAAAAAACCTCCAGCTATTGAATTTTGACTAGGGAAGTAAGAATTGCCGTATAGCTGGTGTGTATGTGCAGGTAAATGGTCTATTTCTAAAACATCACTACCATCTATTTGCCCCACTGTCACGCTACCGCCTGCACCTTTTAACAATAAACCTTCCGTAGTTGGCACGTTGAAATGTGTATCTGATGGAATTGCAGTGTATCTATTGCCTATTTTTGCGTACAAATCTGGGTAGTCTGCTTTCAAATACCAACCCCCATCACACGCAAGGGCATAGGGCGGAGGAGTAGGGCTAGACCATGCAATAATTTCGCCTACCCTGTCGTAACTTCCTCCGCCCCCACTAAAATTTTTGTTATTCACCTGATGTAAACTATCCATGACATCAGTAATATTTGTGCCATGCACAGTGCCATTACTTTTTTTAATGTCGTTGATATGGTACTTGCCAACCTCTTTATTAATTGGGTGAATAAAATGAACCACATCACCTGACACATTGAAAATAAATTGCTCTTTTGCAGCATGTAGGGTTAAACCTTTGGCAGCATCTACGAAATAAACGCCATTGCCAATATTGTCGAAAATCATCTATATATTAAAATTAGATTGGCATACTTAAACCTGAGTACTTTTTGTTACTGATATACGCAATAGATTGATATTGAACCCCATCTACTACCTTAGTAGCTACGACTTTGGCGGTTAATCTATCTTGTGTTTTTACTTTGAAAGAAAAAGAACCGTCTTTTACCTTTACTGTCTTTTCGTCAATTTCAACTTTATAGGTTATGCCCTCCTCTCCTGACAAGGTAACTTCAAACCCATTTTCTGCAATATTTTCAAACACAAACGCAGAGGGGTTTTCTACTATGTCAAAAGAAGTCCACATTTCCTCGTTTATACAGTCAGGCATAGCTATAGAAAAACTAAAATTGACCCGCCAGCCGTACAAGTTATCGTGTGTATAGCCTTTTACTATTTCACTATTAAAGTCTTTTATATCTATAGTATCTATAACTCCTTCATTCACAATTCTTACAATCAAATCTTCTACAATAGTTTCAGTTTCATCAATAACAAAATCCTGCTCATCTGTATCGTCTATTTTGGTGTATTTAAATAGACAAAATGACCAGTGGTATTTTTTTACTGCCTGTCCTTCTGTGCCGTCATACATGGTTGCAGGGGCAAATAAAATCAAACAAGGGTAGTCTATCTCTGTGGGCTGCATAGCCATAAACCGTATTTCATTCATGTAAGCAAATGAACGAATGTTTTTGTGCTGGGCTGCCAACTGTTTAAAATACCATACGATTTCGCTAATTCTCATACTTTTTCGTTTTTCGTTTGTACTCTGCCTCTTGATGTTCTTGTTTTTTCAATTTTAAGTAGCCAAAAACTTCGTACATATTAGTAAATTTTACATCTTCTAATTTGCCATTTACCTGCGTTTCGGCAATTTTCATTAAAGTAGTACCCCAGCTACTTTCTACTAAGCCTTCTTCTTGTTCATTTTCAAAAACTTCTTTATATGCTGCTGCGATAAATTGTTTAATTTCTATAAAAAAGCCTAATGCAGCTATTTTATAGGTCATAGGCAATCTTTTGAAATTTGTAGCCGTAGCTATAGTTTTATCGGTGTTCATCTTTTCACGAATATCGCCAAACTCTTTGCTACTATCCGCAGGGCGGTATAAAAATGCCGTGAGTTTTTCCAAATACAACTCGTCTACTTCATAAGACATCAAAGCATTATCACAAGCTATATATTCAGCAATAACACTTGTACGCATTCGTTCTTGCGGTGCGTAGTACACCACACTATCAAAAGTAAAATTTTCAAAAAGTGGCTTTAAAGGTAAAGGCTCATGTAGCCAATCCAACAAAGCCACTATTTCAGTTAATTGGATAGCAGAAACATCACGCAAGACCCTATTTACTTTGTTGTTTACCAAAGACTTTAAAAAAACCAACTGGCTTTCAAATGGTGATAATCCTGAAAAACGGCAAGCAATGAAGCTATGCAACTGTTTTTCGGTCAAATCATTTAGGCTTTTCGGTAAACGAAAATAATTATTGTCTATGCGTATATGGTTCATCTATACTGTTGGTAATGTTCCTGTAAACTCATAAGGTCGATGACTTGCACCGTCTTCGATAAATGTCAAATCTGTTCCGTTGAATTGCCCCTCAGCACTAGTGCCAGTATCTCCATTGCTTTCTGTAAGCACACACCCGACAGTATCTCCGTACATAAATACTCGTCCATCCCGATGCTTCATCAAAAACAAACACTGTACGCCATTGTCATAACTTTCCAAAGAATTATGTAGCTCTTTAGACAAAGAAGGATAACGGAAAGACAAGGTATTTACTGTGTAGTCTGTACCACTCTCTAAGTTATGCTTAGTGTTTGTATTTGCTTTTGCTTGTTTAGGCAAGCCTATTAAAGTTTTCCAACTTGCACCAGCTTGTAAAGTGATAGTCGAAACAGCTCCATTAGTAGCTGTACCAATTGTATCTACTTTTTCCAATTCAACGACATACCCAAGTGTAACACCCGGTACATTTTTTTTAGTACAATCCCTTACAGGTAATTGCAAAATATCGCACATCTCTAATCAGTTTTTTTCTTTGTGCCTGTTTTTTTGGGAGTGTCAGTGTTGACCTCTCCGCCTTGCGTATCTTCGTTAGACTGCTCGTCCTCTGCTTGCATTTCTACAGGTTCTAAAATCCTTTGCCCATCTGTACCGAGAATAGTCATCAATTCGGTAGTGTACTTTTGTGGGTTTTTTACCACATCTGCAAAAAGAATTTTTTTACCTCCTACCATTGCCCCTTTAGTTAGTGGGCGGTAGCTTGCTCCGTCAATTACAATTACGTTTTCCATCTATGGTGTATCGTTTGCCGTTAAGTAGGTTTCTCCGTTGATGTCAAAGCACGCAATTTGCGTAGCTATTGAGCCGTCCATAATGACATTAAATGCCCTATTTGGAATATCGATATCTGAGTTCAAATTCAGCAAATCTTTTTCACTACCCATCCCCACTTGCATTACCCCGCCATTATGACGGCTTTCTATAATCAAACGGTTAGAATTGCCCATGCCCCACACAGGCACAATCATATTACTACCGCCAGAGATAGGTAAAGGAATCATAGGCAAGAAATCACCCGACTGCATTTCGAAACCTCTTACAGCAGTTGCAGAGGCATTTGATTGGTTTTTCAACCATTTTTCAAATACATAAGCAATAATACTATTGTTAGCCCCGTTTAAAGCTATGTAATTGCTAATGAATTTGATGACGTTTTCGTAAGAAGCATATGTATAGGATAATCTTGCTTTGTTTTTGTTCCCCAAAGCCAAGTACATATCTTCAAATGCAGTTACGGCATTGACATTTGTAATTGCACCTGTAACTACTGGAGCTGCAATATCGCCCGCAGTAATAGCATCAGCAATCAACTTCAAAAATCCATCGACAACCTCCAAAGGTTCTGCTACGTTGGCTGCTGCTGCTGCTGCATTATGTTCGCCCTGCCAAATTGCTACTTCTAAATCTTCTTTGAGCTGCATAACCAACATGCGGAGCATGTACTCTGCTAAGTCCATACTTTCTCGAATATCTCTTGATGCTGATTTGTAGTGCATCAAGAAAGTTTCGTTAAACTCCCTCAATTTAAATTGTAAATCAACTGCCCATGCCCGCATTTTCCATTTTCTTGGTACAAAGTCCACTGCCCCTCCAACAGGGTTAAATGTATTAGACGGCTTTTGCAAGATCGACTTCGTGAATGGCATAGCCACTTGTTTTTCATCACTAATGCCAGTAACTAGTTTAATTTTTAGTTGCTCAATAGACTGCATAGTAGCATATAATTGATGCTGTACTAACGACTCATTGACTTCTAAACACAAATCCCCAAAATCCGCAATGAGGTCTGTAAATTCTACTGCATTCATCTACTATTTCAAAAATTTTTCTACTAAATCCGTTTTACTTGCCTCCGCATTCAATGCGTCTGAAAGCCTTTTTGCAGTAGGTCTCTTAACCTCACCTGCATTATTCGCATCTACTTTTGTAGCTACACTAGTTCCTAAATTAGCTGGTTGTTTTTCTAACTCAGCTTTCAGGCTCGCATTCTCCGCCTCCAACTTGGCTACTTTTTCTTTCAATCCACTTACCTCATTAGCTTGTACTTGCAAGGCTGCAAGCTGCTTTTCTTTTTCGGCAAGTTGGGCTTGATAAGTCGTAGCAAGTTGTTTTTGCTCGTCTATCTGTGCTTGCATTACTTCCCGTAATACAGCAGCCTCACTTTTTCCCTCCATCTTTGCACTTGAATTGTTGGTACTATTATTATTATTATCACTTGAATTTGCCAAATACACTACCCTATTGACAGCCTCTTGCAATGTGCAAATGCCGTCAATCATACCTAAACTCTTAGCTTTTTCTGCATTGTAAATACCGCCATCAAAAGCATCTGAGTTAATAGATGGGCGGGCAGCCCGTACAGTATTTTCAAAAGTTTGGCGTGTTGCATCCAAACTCTCTTTGATTGAAGCTATGTCAGCTTCAGATAATGGTTTAGTGTCATTACCGATAATTTTTTTGTCAGAACCACTACTAACTATATAGGTAACTTCCTGACCATTCATTTTATAATACTCTGCATTATTGACGTGCCTTGTGATTACGCCAATAGACCCTACCAAAGATGAACTTTCAGAAGCCCAAACTTCTTTTGCTTGCGACCCTGCCCAATACGCTGCTGAAGCTATCATACCATCTGCAAAAGCTACGATTGGTTTCTTTGCATTTTTAATGACATTGCCCAAAGTTTCTGTACCATCTACCGTACCCCCTGGACTGTCTATTTGCAGCAAAATGCCAACAATGCTACTATCTTGCTCCGCTTGCCTAATTTCCTGAATTAGTTGTTCAGTACCTTTTAGCCCACTGGCTTGCTCTATCCAACCAGCTCTTTTGAACATAGCCCCCATAACAGGTATCACCGCCACATATTGCGGTTTACTGTTTTTGCGAGCTTTGCCCTCCATAGTAGTAGCAGCATCAAAATAGTACACCTTATTTTTTGCTGAATTGGAATAAGAGGCTACTTCTTCTTTAGTGATTTCTCCTTTTTTCTCTAAAATAGCAATCATTTTAGCCATGTATTGCTCCTCACACGCCCAAAGAAGGTTGAAAAATGCAGTGTATTTCATCTGTTAGCTATTATCGATATTGCCCAAAAATATAGGGGCAGCAGTAGGCATTTGGTTAAAAAAACGGAAACTGTAAAAATTTCTACCTTTAAAGTCCCCACTAGTGTACTCACTAAGGTTTTGAATTTTTCGCAAAAACTTAGTAACGCCGTTACGGTCTGTAACCAATAAGGCGTACTTCTCACCACGCATAATGTGATGATGTTTGATAAGTTGTTCTCTATCTTTACTAAAAGAAATCAATACTTCTGGTTCGTAGTAATCACGTCCATTGTCTGTTTTTCTTGGTTCACTAAAAACAGACAACATATCAGGCTGCCAAGTAACAAAACTTGCTCCCGTCTGGATTTTCAATGTACCATTCAAAACACCTTCAAAAACAGGCGGTACATTCACAATTTTAGATGCCTCCAAAATGCGAATGGTTTGTAACCCTGCTATGTTCCTTTGGCAAGTGCGTTGAATGGTATCAATGTCAATACAGTACATCTTAGTTATTTTTTAGATGTTCGAGGGCAAATGATACGTTACCAGCCAATAAAGGCGTAGTTACTTGACCTTTGGCAATGTCTTTGAAATCTTGGAAAATTTGTAGCTGTCTGATACCTAATTCAATATAGGCTGCTACTTTTTGGGTGTTTAGCCCTTGAAAATCAGGCAAGTTTTGGACTTGACGAACCACATCTACTACTTCTGGCACTGTCAAATCTTTTGCCTCCTCAAATGCTTCAGGAGCATTTTTGATAATGGCAGGGACTCGCAAGCCCGTTTGAAAAATGATACCAGTAGCCTCAAGCCCTGTAATCTTGCCGTCATCTTCTAAGGCACCTTGCACAGACAGACCAACAGCTGCAAAAGTGGCTAACAGCAAAATGATTTTTTGAGTACCTTTTGTATTTGGCATACAACCAATGAATTAAGTTAATACTTATTTTTTTTGCGTATGCGAGAATAAAAAAAAGGGTACACACCCTAAGGCATGCACCCCACAGGCTAAAATCAACCACACAAATCCTTCTCACAACGCCTTAATTAGGTATGTAAAGATAGTGTATTTGATATTAGCATACAAGAAATATTTTAGATTTATCTAAATTATTTTTTAGACTTATCTAAAATTTCATTTTCCTCTTTTTCAGGAAAGATACTAAGGACTTGCTTAGGCAAAGTGGTTCTTTCAACTACGCCTTTAGTGTTAGTAACATAGACGACATCAATCGTGTCATCTTCATTTACCCTTTCCACTGTCATCGCAGTAGCCTTACCTTTGTTAGTAAATGCGTCTGAAATTAGACATACTACATCTCCTTTTTGGAAATTAATATTTTCATTGTTTTCTTTGTGTGGTTTCATTGTTTTTGAATTTACGGTGAAAACTGGAGTAAGCCCCTATGTTGCAAGCATAGGGGTATTTTTTTTAGGAGTTTATTGTGAAAAAAAGTATCATACCTTAAAGACTGTAGCCATATCTAAAACAGCACACTCTTTGCCATCGTCATAGGCTATATACCAATCGGATACTTGCGGGTACTCTATATTTTTATAGAAATTGCCATAAACCCTTTGTGGTTTGCCATTATCGTCATAATCATAAGAATACACCCTATCGCCTGCCTGTAATAATTGACCATTAGCATCAAAAACCTTGGTGCAAGGGTTATCAATTCTTCTGAACTGAATGACAGAAACATAAGGGTTTTCGTCCCATGCTCCTACCCCGTTGATGCTCTCCCATAGGCTTTTATAGCTTTCCGTAGCTGTTGCAAATTGAGCTTCACGAAACTGTTGATATGTTAGTTCTTTTGCTAAATAATTGCAGTAAAAACCAATAGGTTCTACATATTCAAAACACAAAATGCCTTCAGCTATAGCTTCTTCTTCTGTAATATCTTGCAGTTTTTCTACTCGTATTTCGGTTACTTCTAACCATATACGGCTATGTTTTTTTGGCATGAATAAAGCTGGAGTCCACTTGATAACTTCATTATTAGGGTAATCGGCTTTGTAAATTATTTTTCCTTCACACTCCATGAAAGTTTCCTTAACATAGATTAAATCCCCTACTCCTATTTTCGGTTTGTTTTTGGGTTTTAATAAACGGCGAGTAACTGTTTTTCGCCCAGATAATAGAGCCTGTACCATTGAAGAATTGAACAACATACCGTGTTGTTTTCGATTAATGAAATTTTCCATGATTGTTATTATTTGATTATGTAATAAAAATACTTTGAGATACACGAAAAAAAGTGTAGCCAAAGGGTGTAAAAATGTGTGTGGTGTATATAGGGTTATTTTTCGTGCAATTCGTGCTAACTATAAAAAATAGCTTGTAAAATATTGATTTACAGTTATTTATATTAGCACGAATTAATGTAAAAAATTCGTGCTAAGGGGGGTTTTTTAGCACGAATTAGCACGAATTTTTGTGCTGTTTTTGGGCTATTCGTGCTATTTTTGGGCTATTCGTGCTAATTCGTGCTAAATTCGTGCTAAATTCGTGCTAACTTAAATCACTGTTTTTTAACTACTTACACTCTTTTTTTTCATTTAGCACGAAAAAAAACAAAAATCTAAACAAGGTCAATGTTTTTTGAACCCCCCCCAAAAAAAACTTACACTAAAATTAGTGTAAGTTTTCGTCTGTTTTCGTGCTTTTTATAGTGTAAATAAAGTATTCTACGCCACTTTCTTTGATGTCCTCCCCTTTCTGAGCTGCGTTATACTCCCAACCCCTAAAACTTGCGTATTGCATGAGTTTTTTCTTGAAAAGCCTGATGTTTACGTTTTTACGCACATACGTTTCAAACATTTTTTCAAAGTCTTCATACGCAGCCTTTTTAGCCACTTTGCAGCCTATGTTTGTATTGTATTCGCCCTCCTCTGCTGCTGGTATAAAGTAACTTTCTGCCCATGTAATAAAGTTCTCTCCTATTTCTTGCCTTAGTCTTCTGTTAGTCAAATCCTCCGTTTCTGATTCAATGAATCCGTATGTAAGATAGATTTGCACAGCACTGGCACATATTTGGTAAAAAGCATTCCATTGTGCAAAGTCCCACTCATCAAACAGCCTCCGCCCAAAAACATCTGTCGGGCTGCGTTCATCTGAAAAGAAATCGGCAAAACCTAATAAAAATTGCCTCGCTACCGAAGAAGCATCTGAACCACGTATAGCATGGTTTGTGGTAATTAGGTATTTGGCACTAATCGCAAAAGGTATCGTAAACTTTATTGCATTTTTAGTGTTCACTTGCATATCACCAGTGATTGGGGCGAAAAACAAAGCAAAGTTTAAATGTTGGTCTGCATCATCAATGAAAATCATTTTGTGACTTTCATCTAAACCATCATACGGGTGTGAGCCTTCAAATATCTTAGTATCCCTACCATTGATGTAGTAGGTTTTTAGCATCTTCTCGATACTCCTACCAAATATTGATTTACCTGTACGTCCATTGCTCTCTCCTACTTCACTCATTTTTGCGTCCATGCAAATTACAGCTTTTGCATTTGCGGGGTCTTTATAGGAACAAAGCATATAGCCAAGAGCTGATAGTTTTGCTAATATTGCTCTTTCTTGCTGTAATCTTTGCTTTTCGGTCTGTCTTTGGATTTCTGGTAAGTCCTTACGTTCTTCGTAATAACGCCAATGGTAGAAAGATGTATAGTAAAGGTATCGCCAGTAATCAGAGTTTTTTATGTCATCATCTATTTCTAAATGAAAAACATTATCTTTTTTCAGAACTTTTATAGCATTGCTATCTAAATTAGCTTTAGCCTCAGCTAATTGTTCTTGCCAAACATAGCCGTCCAATTTTGCATAAGGTTTTTGTTGTATGCTATTTTTCGTAATCTCGTAAGCTATATTTTGAAAGAATAAGTATTGCTTTTTCGCCGTACTTTGCAAGAAATTAAGGTCTATGAATTTGCAATTCAATATTCTTGTTTCATTTAGGTAAGCACTTGACCCCCTATATATCATTTCTAATAAGGAGTTATCTTCTTGTTCCTCTGCTAAACGAATTACAAAATCTTTCACATCTTCGGGAGCTACTTGCTTAACTAAATTTTCATTGGCATAAACAAGTATAGTTTCTTCTTTCATGTTTCGAAAACGCCCAATCTGTGCCATTTCAAGTAACTTATACAAGCCGATATAATCGAACTTGTATATTTCCCGTATCTCGTCTTTTGTTTGCTTTTCTTCAACATACCAAAATCTACCTTGTTTTAACCCTTCTTCTGGCCTCTGCCAAGTAATCATTTGATTATGAATAAACTGAGGCTTTTTTGAATTTGGTGTTGATTCCATAGGATTTAGCAATTTTAAAGAACTTTGAAATAGTGATAGTGTGTGGGCTTGATGACTTGTTGTAATGGTAAGTGCAATCAGTTTCGTTGTACCTACTATCTATAGCAGATATACGGTGATACCACTCCTCTCCGCCCCTGCCAAACTCTGCATTCAGAGCTAAGGCAATGGCTATCCAATCATCATAATTTTGGGTAATATTTGTGTGCGTACTTTCTATGCGTGATACTACTAATTCAACTAATTCGGCTGTATTTGTAGTATGGCGAACATAGTTTTTTCGCTGCGGTTTTTCCGTCTTTCTTTTAGGCTCAGATGGTTTTATATAAGGTATGTCCCATACAAGACTTTTTTCAAAAATGTATAACTCTGGGTCATACGTAACATAACGCAGACGGCTAACATCTTTGCATTGTCTATCTATGGTGATTCCTTTTTTAAACCAATATTGTTCTATTGCTAAAAAACTTTCTAAGTGTTTTTCAGGCTCTATTTTTATCAAGAAAGCTAATCCATTACCACTTACAGAAATAAAAGATGAGTAAGTGTATGGGTCTGCGTTAATGATTTTTTTTGTTTCTTCAACATTTTCAACATTATCTACATCAATGCAGATAAATCCTGAATGTTGTATAAGACATTCTTTTTTTCGTTGCTCAAAAGTGCCACTAAAAGTGATACTGTATAATTTCTTTTTCAGTAATCCCCTTTTTTCCTTGTCTGGCTCATTTCGTATAGCTGTTACTATTGGCTTAAAGAAGTCGTCTTTTAGCCAAAGAAGTGCATTCCGTACCGTAAGGTCAGAATATTTGGGTGTCGTGTGTTCTGCTGATTCAAACACACTGACAAAATTTGTTTGCTCAGTCATATTTGAACAGGGTTAAAATTTTGGTGTATTTTGGTTTATCGTACGTCAAAGAACTTTTGCCCTTGTGGGCGGTGTACCTCTCCCAAGTTTGGGAGAGGGTTTATTTTTAAGGTTTATTACTTGATTATGGTAATCTATTTTTTTGGTTCAGTAAGTAAGGCTTGATTTTGTTCACTATTCGTTTTGAAATACTGCAATAGTTTTTCTAAATCTATCTCTATGTACTGCAAAAGATACTCGTTACCATCATGCTTATCCCCGCCTTTTTCTCGTTTTCATGCTCTTTCAATTTTTCAATGTCGTAATGCACGTTTTGAGGTTCTATGATTAGTTGGATACTACTATTCGTTTCTCCCTCCTTTACTAACATACACTCAATGTTTGCAGCTTCATCGCCTTCGCCTGCTATGATTGGCGATAAGTAACCGTACTTGACGTACTTGATTGTTCCTTTTATTAAGTTTTTCATTTTAAAAATTATTTAATTTTCTTACTCATTTTTCGTCTGTGTGCTTGCTGCTTACAAGCCTTAGAGCAATGATACTTTGGCTGTCCACTATTAGAGAAAAAAGTTTTTCCACAATTAGCACAAATAAACTCTGTGGTTTCATCTTCAAAATCTCTTAGTTTCATTTGTTCCGTTACACCTTTATTGTTGATTATCAGTGTATTAGGTGTAACGGTTAATTCTTTTTTCTCTGGTCTAAGAGGTTGAAAATATTAACATCTTCTTGTTCAGTTTGCGTTGCTGCTTGTGGCTTTTCAGTCGTTACGGGCTGCTGTATGGTTGACTCTTTGGGCTTTTCTTGTGGCAATACTTGTGGTATTATCTCGCCAATGTGCTTTAAGCCTTGTCTTTGCATATCCTCCTGAAACTTGATAAGTTGATAGGCTTCATTCATGTAGCCCAGTACCATCTCTTGTTTTGTAGGTTTCCTATGTCCCAATTCAACCGCAGCTTCGTGGGTGAAAAAAGCTACGAAATAGGGCAGGATAACAGATTGCAGCAAAACGACTATATGCGTGTGGCTAAAATTCATATTGTTGATGCTGAATGCTGCAATGTCTTTGTAAACGTATAGACTGACAAACATACAAAGTACGGCTGTACCCCAACTGTGCAACTTCTTTCCGTAAATGCCTGTAAAGACAATCGTTAGTAGCCAAAAAGATGACATACCTAATGCTGCCAAGTGGTTGAATAAGTCATACCAATTTGGGCGGTATTGCTGCATAAATCCGTAGAACAAGTCTGCCAAGTTTGACCCTTCTACTAACAAGCCCAGTGTTAGTAGGCAGCTAATGAATATTCCTTTATTTGAGTAGTGCATTATTATTTGAATATGAGGGTGAATAAAATGTAGTAAGCAAAAACTAATACTAAGCCTATGGCTATGTGTGCGGGGGTAGGGGAGAAGTCATCTTCATCGCTGCCCCAGTATTTTTGTTTTTTCATAAATCTTCAAAAGATTTGTTTACGATACGGTCTGATAAATCTGCATTATGCCCTAAATACATCCTGTATGTAGGTGTGAACTTTTCTACAATCAATGCTGGTAATATGACACTTGTGGCGTAATGCCTGTTGCGTCCACGTATTAGAGCCATGTCTTCAGCAAACTTGCGTTTTGCCTCTTCAAGTCTATCTTCCGAGTCGTAATCTACTATTCGGCTATTTCTACCGTATTTTATGATGTACTTCATAGGTGATATAGTTTTAGTTTCAATTCTTTGATTTTGGCTTTGCAAGCCTGAATAGCTTGCTCTTTGACTTTGGCGGTGTCTATAATGTCTTGGAGTTCTGTGTATATTAGTCCATTGCACTGCCGTTCTGCTAATATTTTCGTTGCGGAGTCTTGGTACAAGTTTATCAGTTCTTCAAAATGATTGATTCCTGTAATGAGTGCATTAGCATCTTTAATTTTATCAAGCACTTTTTCGTACATGAACTCTGCTATTTCTATTTTTTCCATTGCAGCTTCACTTTTGATTTGTTCATGTGCTATACTTACTGCATCACTGTAACGCCGAATAAAGTCCTCAAAACTTTCATTTGCAGTCTGTTGGGCTATGACTTCTTGCATATCATCTGTGCGGACTTGCCAAAGTCCACTATCTTTATAGAGTGGGGCATTTTCTGGCAGGTTGTGCATAATTTGCACTAACTCGCAATTTGTACTATGTGCAAAAAACTTCTCTTGGTTAGTGTAAGGGGTAGAGCTTTGCAATTCTTTGCAAAAGTTCTCATAGAGCAGGTTTAATTCTTGATAGATGCCTTTGACTTCCTCATAGTTGATTAAATCAAATTTGGCTTCACCATCATAAAAAGAATATAGTAATTCATCTATTTGAGATGCTTTACGCATCCAAACACTCCAAGAAAGTTCATTTTTTAACCAAAAACAGATAGCTAAAAAATTGGCAGGCGTAATGCCGTAATCCTTTAACTCATCGCCAATCTTTTTTACAACCATTCCATGCAACTCATTCGCTGCTTCGTGTAAATGGTAGCTATACGCTGCGTTTTTCAGCAAGAATAATTTGATTAGATTTTCTAGGGTATTCATTTTTCTTTGTGTGGTTAAAATGTGGTTAGTTGATTTCTGTTTTTAGTTCGCAAAAGGGTAGGAGGGCTTGCAACTCCTTGCTAAGTGTATCATTTTCATTGGCTGTGATAAGATATTTTTTTAGCTTATTTGTCTGGCGAATGAAAACTCGATGTGCGTCTATACAGAGTTGTAGGATTTCGGATAAAGTCTTTGCCTCACCTAATATGATTGGGTGAGTAGTAAAATCTCTATCTATGTCATTGATGTCGAGTAATATTTTTCTTTGCTCACCCAAAATTTTGTTGTAAAAAGCTGCTATAAAATTATCATCTGCACTTCTGTAAGATAAAAGCAAAACAGCTTCTTCATCATCTACATTAATGGCTACTCTGGCTTTGATGCCCAATGCCAATAACTCTTGTTTGAGATTTGACATGAAGGGTTGCGAGTTGGGCAATACTATTTCGTTTGGGTTTAAGACTGTGGTTGTCATTTTTCTTTGTGTGGTTTTAAATTTTAGACAATACAATAGCACCCCTATAAAAAATAGGGTAAAAAACGTGGAAACAAGGGCATGGAATACTACAAGATTTTTGTAAGAAGACGTATGCAGTGCATACGCCTTAGTCTATACAAAAAACAACATAAATAGAAAAGTTAGTTGCGGGGGCAGGGTTCGAACCTGCTGTCTTTAGCTGATGAGGCTACTATGTTACCAACTACACCACCCCGCCTTGTTTTTTCTTTGATGCCTGCACTCTTTTGGAGGCATCTTTTAGTTTTCCGTGTACTTCGTGGGCTGCTGTTTTCAGGTTGCTCACGTCCTTTTCGGATAACTGGTGATTCTTTTCAAAATTGCCTAAAACCTCATTCAAAAGAGCATAGGCGGTTTTTAGACTACTCATAGGCTACTATTTTAGATAGTTTCCGTTCTACTATAGTTGCTGTTTGTGTGTTTTCCTTTGCATGGTAGGAGAGAGGTTTTGTAGGCGTGTACTCTACTACATCTTTTGGTTTACACTGTAACAGGTCGCAGACGGTCATTAGTTGTTTAGCTGTGATTGGTGTAGTACCGTTGATTATATTGTGTACTTGCCGTTTTTTCAATCCCCACATACTTTGGCATACAGCAATGAAAATTCTCTTGTCATCATCACATAGACGATTGTAGAGTAATTTTAATTTGTTTGTTTTTTCATAGTTTTTTGCTGCCATCTCTTTTTTTTAAAAAAGGTAATATTACCACTTGCATAAAGCAATATTATTGCGTTATATTGCATTGTGATTACAATACAAAGCTACAAATATTTTACGTAACTGCAAATATTTTACGTAAAAAATTTTAAGTATTTTATATATGAATGATAATCAACTAAATACAATTTATGCCAATATAAAATATTTGGCAAATGAAAAGGGAATAACTTTGGCTAAACTTGCTAATAGTATTGATATGACTGAAACGGGTTTTCATTCTGCAATGAGAAACGATAGTTTAAAACTAATAGCATTGTTAAAACTTGCTGAAAAGTTACAGGTTGATATAACTTCTTTTTTTGAGCAAAAAGAAGGAAATAATAGCATCGCAAGAAACAATAATCTTGTTGCTAACTCTGAAAAAGTCAATATAGCTAATCAAGGCGGTGTAAAAGTAGGGGAGTGTGTGGGAGTTGATTTGTACGAAAGGCTTTTGCTGGAGAAAGATAGGCAGTTGGTGGCAAAAGATAATGAAATAGAGTTTTTACGGTCTATGGTCAAAAAATAAATAATGCTTTTATGCACATAGGTAAACAGATAGAGGCACTTGTTAAGGCACATAACAAAGATGACTTCAATGTATTTTTAGCCCAGTTGTGCTATACTCGTGAATATGTCTTTCGGCTGTATAAGCAAGAGCATGTAAATACGGAAGTGCTAAGGAACTTTTCTGATGTGCTGGGAATACCTTTGAATAGTTTTTTTCAACCAAATGAAAATGATACTGAACTTAACCTTAATTCAAAAAAAAATTACAATCAAGTCCAAGAGTCGCAAAATGTAGTGATAGCCAATGAAGGGCATATTTGTCTTTCTGAACGGCAACTGTACGAACGGCTTATTCATACACTGGAACAACAGCTCGCAGAAAAAAATAAGGAAATTGAGTTTCTGCGTTCCCTTCTTAATCAATCTAATTCTTAATCAATCCTTTTTTACGTATGAAAAAACTACTTAAATTCTTAGGCTATGCTTTCTTAGCCATTTCCGTTTTGGGCTTTTTTTTAATGAAGATTTCCGATAAAAAGGTAAATAAAACAGAAAATAATCAACAAGAGCAAACAACATCTGAAAGCAAGTTGAATGATTTTAATGAAGATAGTATTATCAACGCTAAAATAAAAGCCTTGCAATGCAATGAAAAGGATTTTATGAAAAGGCAAGAGCAGAATAGTGGTTTTATTGATTTAAAAACTACTTCTTTTGAAAAACGGCTAATAGTATGGAGAAAAGATTATATAGAAACAAAATTTTATATAGGGAAAAAAATGCTTCAAGAGCTTGCAAGGGTTTATAGGGATTTCGAATGTATTGATAAAATTACAATGCGAATGTATTGTAAAGAAGATGATAATTGGTATGAGTGTAAGATTAGTAGAAAAGAATACGAAAACTACACAGGAGTTTCTTTTTCTCAACTAAGAGAAGACATCAAAAATTGGCGTAATTACATAGAAAGCAATAGGTTTAGTAAGGATAATGTAGATGCTTTTCATAAGGCTTATGTAAAATTAAAATAGTTGTATCATACAATACAAATACCTATTGTATAGGCAGTAATAGGCAGTAACTTACAAAGTATCTATTTGATTATCAACGTGTTTTATACAATAGTAGGCAGGTTCAAATCCTGTCACTCCGACAACTATAAATAGTTATTCCTAATTAAAAGTAAGCAAGTTATCAAACTTGCTTACTTTTTTATTTATAGCTAAATTGATATAAATAAAGAGTTAATCATAGTGAAATCTACACTTGGCAATGAAAATAGTTTCCTCTTTTTAGCTTTCTAATAACGGTTTTTCAAAAGATTGCCCCTTTTGTAGTTTCTCTATAGCCTCATCTAATCGTTGAGCATTTTTTCGAGAACTTAATTCATGATGCGTTGCCATCAAACTGTTGTATTCTTGTAAAGTCATCACCACAACACTTTCATTATTAGCTCTGTTAATGATAAGAGTTTCAAAGTTTTTACTCACCCTATCCAAATAGGTATTAATAGACTTTTGAAAATCCGATATAGTCGTTACTTGCATAATATTTTGTAGTTATTTTAATACAAAATACATAAAATATAGTAATAACAATTTTTTTAAGGCTTATTCTTTAACTCTTTGGACTTGGCTGTATCAAATATCTGTAATAAAATAGCTAAAATTTCTGTTATTTGATTGATATAGTAATATTCTCTATCGATAAAAACTTTTGTATCTTCTAACTTTAAAAAACGCCACTCATACGCCGTAGTAACACAGCCATATATACAAGGTATATTTTCACCTTCCTGTTCATTAAATAACTTTGCTGCGTACATTTCGGCTACACATTGCCCTAAGCCTTCTTCTATGGTACGGTTTTTAGCTTCTACTAAACAAAAAATAGGAGCTGTAATTTCCTCTTTATCAGGGCGAAACGTAAGTAAATAGTCGCAAACCCCTGTTAATGATAATTGACTATCCACATCAAAAGTATAGCCCGAATAAAAATTAAAATCTTTGCGTTGGCGTTTTATTTCTTTCAACACAGGCATAATGATAGCCTCAGACTTTGCTTTTTCACTTGACATTGGGATTTCTTTTGCCTCTGCCAAATCATTTGCCAAGAAAGCACTAATAGTGGCAGGGGTAATAGGTTTTTGAAACAAATAGACCACTTGACTCTCTACACCTAATTTTTTTTCTGCCTGTTTTAATGTAGTAAATTCACTATACGCCATGCTTGTAGAAGTTTGATTATGCACAAATATACTACAAACAAGCTCTATTTTCAAGAAAAATGGTAACACAGATGAAGTAATAAACCCAAAATCCCTTTCTTACCAACCGTTAAAATTCCTTAAATAAACCACCCCAGCCCCAAATTCCCAAACTGTTTTGTTCCCAAACAACTTTATAGATAAACCTCGTAAAAGAGGCAAAAACAAGGAATTATTCTTATTCAAAACCTATCTACATTCATTATGCACAAACTACTGCTTACTATCTTGTTGTGTGTGGGGGTTGGTAGCCAACTCACCGCCCAAGACCGTATCACAGGCAAGACTTTCGCCACAAGGTCAGAGGTCATTGCCCAAAACGGCATGGCTGCCACCAGCCACCCTTTGGCTACCCAAGTCGCCTTAGACATTCTCAAAAAAGGGGGCAACGCCATAGACGCTGCCATTGCTGCCAACGCCACCTTAGGATTAATGGAATCCACAGGTTGCGGTGTAGGCGGTGATATTTTTGTGATGATTTGGGACGCAAAAACCCAAAAACTCTACGGCTTAAACGGCAGTGGAAGGTCGCCATATAATCTTACTTTGGGCTATTTCAAAGAGAAAAAAATGACAAGTATCCCCGCCTTAGGAGTCTTGCCCGTATCCGTACCGGGTTGCGTAGATGGTTGGGTGGAAATGCACAAAAAATTTGGTACTTTGCCCTTGCCTACCTTGCTGCAACCAGCCATAGACTATGCAGAAAAAGGTTTTCCCGTTACCGAACTTATCGGCTACTACTTAGAAAGAAGTAGTGCAGCCTTTCAGAAATACCCCAACTTTGCGGATACCTATATGCCCAACGGCAAAGCCCTGAAAAAAGGGGATATTTTCAAAAATCCGTACTTGGCAAATACGTACAGGCTCATAGCCAAAAATGGTCGTGATGGTTTCTACAAAGGCGAAGTAGCCCAAACCATTGCGAAGTTTATGCAAGAACAAGGTGGTTTTTTGTCTGAAAAAGACTTGGCAGACCACCAATCCGAATGGGTAGAGCCTATTTCTACCAATTACAGAGGCTATGATGTGTGGGAATTGCCCCCCAACGGACAAGGCACAGCCGTTTTGCAGATGCTCAACATCTTAGAACTGTATGACATCAAAAAAATGGGTTTCAATAGTTTTGAGTACGTGCATACGTTTACAGAGGCTAAAAAATTGGCTTTTGAGGACAGGGCAAAATTTTATGCAGACCCCAGTTTTGCAAAAATCCCTTTACAACAACTCATTTCCAAAGAATACGCCAAAGAAAGAAAGCAACTTATTTCGCCCAACAAAGCAGCCAAAACGTATGACGCAGGCAAATTGGAACAAGGCAATACGATTTACATGACCGTAGCCGACCAATTTGGCAACATGGTTTCGTTGATACAAAGCAATTATAGAGGCATGGGTTCGGGCATGGTGCCTCCCAAATTGGGCTTTATGCTGCAAGACAGGGGCGAAATGTTTACCTTAGAAGAAGAACACGCCAACGTCTATGCCCCTCACAAAAGACCATTTCACACCATTATTCCTGCCTTTATTACCAAAAACGGTAAACCTTGGGTAAGTTTTGGGGTCATGGGCGGAGCTATGCAGCCACAAGGACACACACAAATAGTGGTGAACTTGATAGATTTTGGTATGAATTTGCAAGAGGCAGGCGATGCCCCACGTATTCAGCACGAAGGTTCGTCTGAACCCACAGGCGAAAAGATGACAGACGGCGGAATTTTATACCTCGAAAGTGGTTTTGACTACGAAGTCATCAGAGAATTGTCGAAGATAGGGCATAAAGTTGGCTACAATATTGGCGGTTATGGTGGTTATCAAGCCATTCTATATGATGCCGAAAAGAAATGCTACTACGGGGCTTCTGAGTCGCGGAAAGATGGAAATGCGGCGGGGTATTAGGGGGTATTTATTAAATAAATTCCCTACTAAACCTAATTTATTATGGTTAATAGGGAATTTTTATTAACTAATTATTATTTAATCCAAAAGCATGAGTGCCTAATTTCTTTTTAAATAAAGTTTCTTTTTCAATTACTTCATCAGCAGTTGCCGTTTTTGAGAGTAGCATAAGAATGGTAAATTGAAAGTTATAACCATAATCTTTGTCTGTTTCTACTAATTCTTTTAAACTTTTATTATTTCCATGTCCATTCGTCTTTACATATATTTTCCAACGTCCCCATATCCCTTCTTCTCCATAAGCAGAACCCACATATAATTTACCTGTTTTTCTGTCTCCAATAAGATAAATACCATTGGTAGCAGAAAGCATTTTTTTCCAATCAGCATACTCTTCTTCCACAATTTCTTTTAATTCTTTGAAAGATAAAATAAATTCAAAATAATCCTTAAATACCTTATCATGCAATCCTTTTTGAATTTCAACTATTTCTCCTGATTTTGTATTATGTATATTCTTTAGAAAACTTGCTAGTGGAGCATTCCAACGTATAATTACTCTATTTTCTAAATCCTCAAAGCCACTTACTTTCTCCATAGTATAGAACCAAGTATATTTTGTATTAAATACGCCATATTGAGTATTCTCAAAAGTTTGATAGTCTAATATTTTATATACACCTATAAACCGTACATTCATTCCTTTTTCTGCAATAAAAGACACAATATAATTTACATCTTCAAATCTGTTGTCCATTTGTTCGGACTGAAAGGTTAAAAAGTCTTCAAATTCATACAGAAATTTATCATATAAATTTATTTTGTTAGATTTATCATCAAACTTTAATGTAGCATTATGACGTACAAATTTTATTTTTTCATTACGGCCTAAACCCCTGTTGTAGAGCAATTCTTGAATAGTTATCATTGTGTTGTAAAGTTTATATAAAAAAGATATGTAAAAATAATTTATTAAAATTAATAGTCAAACTATCTATTAAAATTAAATAATCTATAATTTGAATTCTCTTTCTACTCCCCACCACCAAATCCCCATAAATTCGTAATTTGCCCATGAATTACGATTGATTGCCACACAAATAATACTGGGACTACATTAAAGCTAAAATTTCTCAAAAAAATGTTAGTTTTGAGCATTACATCTATAGCACTACCTATTCAAAAATACTTAGGAACACAGACCACACGAATTACACAGATTGAACACAGCATAAAAAAATAAATCTGTGTAACACCGTTTAATCCGTGTGGTCTGTGTTCCTTTTCTCTGCTATTTTCTCTACCCCCCACTACCAAATCCCCATAAATTCGTAATTTGCCCATGAATTACGATTGACTGTATGCAACCTCACCACAAAAAAATCTTGTTGGTAGCCCTTGCGGGGGTGTTTTCTGCCTATCTGTTGTTTCAGTTGGGTAGTGTTTTGTAC